>NZ_JBFRKT010000055.1:0-10369 GCF_041469545.1 Vibrio sp. 10N.286.49.C3 | reverse complement strand
TATCTAACTTATCTAACTTAGACATTGTCAAATATTCCGCACTAAACGTGCAAACATATCAAACTAGCCAACCCGTTCTAAATGAAACTCCGACAACCACAAACAAAATTGAAATAATGGTCACTGGCACAATATGCAGCGCCATATCAACCAAGTTGTCCTTCGATAGCTTTGGAATCACACGAAAGCGTGCGTCTAGGGCTAGCAATACCGTCAGAGACAGCAACGTCAATTTAGCGGCAATGCCATGAGCCAGTGGAATCGACATATCAAACCATAAGCTAACGTCCGGCAACATGTGATAAGCGAGCATCAACCCAGTCACCACTTGAACTACCAAAGCAGGCATTCCCACCTTTTCGTACCCTTGCTCAAATTCCAATAACATTTCTGGAGAACGGTGTTTCAAGACTTTAGGAAGGATAACGACGCTGAGAATAATGTGCCCTCCCGTCCAAATGGTGGCAGCCAAGACATGCAAAACCAATAATACGCCAAACATAAACTTCCCTTACACAATGTTACGTGGTGCAAAGGAGAATCCTTCAAACTCACGCTTATATTTTGATTCACCAACTTTCTTTATTTTGGCGACGCCCATTTTGTAGTTGTAGTTACCACTGATTTGGTCAACTACCCTTGTTGTTAAAGCATTCGCTGGGTTCTTCATGTCCATCATATTGCAATACAACACACCTTTCTTCGTGGCTGAGGTGACAATCGCAACGGCTTTAATCTCCGCGTAATCCAGTTGAATGTGACCATTTTTCATTAGGTTACTAAACTGGAAATCGTCTGACTCGATACCCAGAATCGTATCTTTAAAATTGGCCACCCGCTCCGAGTACACAAGCACTTCATCTCCGGCTTCTATGCCCCGCTTTTCCGCATCTTCTGGGTGAACTTCAATCCAGTTTTCAGGCCAGCGATGAGTGATGTAAGGCCTGCGCTCGGTATCATCAAACCCTGACTGCCAAATTTCGTTGATACGACCATTCGAGAACCACAACTCGTCCTTTTGGGGAGTAAGCCAAGTATGGAAATCACTAAACAGATCCCAAGGATGTTTTTGAAGATTGACCTTCCCCGTCTGACTATTAAATTGAGTGAGCTGTTTACGCATAATATTGGCGCCTTGAGGCCCATCCTGTAGCCCTTTGTCGACCAAATCATCCCAACTCATTTCAGTGTCATGCAAGCGCTTAGTGCCAATCAGCTTTTTGGTATCATAGTTATAAAAAACAGGCCCTTGAATCCCTTCGGTACCAAATTCAGCGAGCTTTTGATGAAGAGTTTCCCCTTCAGCATGTGCTGCAACTTTAATCATATTAAAATCTTTACGGCTACCACGGCTAAATCGTGATGACTCTTCAGCAACGTCATTTGAGTTTTGCCAATCAAACCCATCGTACCCCATTCGCGAAGCCATTTGAGCAACAATCCACCAGTCTGGCTTAGCCTGACCCGGCGCATCAGCGAACTTTTGGTAAAGGCGTAGACGACGCTCACCATTAGCACGCATGAAATCCTCTTCCCCCCAAGTCGCGGCCGGAAAGATGATATCAGCGAATTGTTTGCCAATAGGATCACGTAAATAAATATCTTGATTGATGACGACTATTCCACCGGAATCTGCACGCTTTTTTAGTGTATCTATAATGTGCTGTTTATCACGTCGCGTCGCTTGGTGAGGGTTACGTGTTGTTAAATCGGTGAATTTCTCTTTCAACCCATAGCTGCCACACATAGCTTGAATCCATGTCGTACCAATGACATGGGCCATACGGGTATGCCCAGAATAGAGATATCTATCGGTGTCTATTGAGCGTCTGCGTCTGCCTGCCACTTTTTCAGGTGACTTATTCCTTGGTAGTTTCCCACCCGCTAGCCCACCGCGTTGATGCCCACCAAACCGGCCAATGACACGCCCTTCTCGGCCACCAGTACCGATGATCGTTGCAAGGGAGGCAATGGCGTTGGTATTTCCGGTATTATTCGACCAATAAAAGCCCTTCTCTATACCAATTGAGGCTTTAACTCTTTGACCATTCACTGGCATTGCCAACATCTCAGCAGCTTTATGAATCTTCTCCACATCGATACCCGCTATCGACGCGGCATACTCAGGTGCGTACTCTTTCTGCTCCAAATTCCATTGCTTATAATCATCAAAGCCATTCGTTTGGAATTTGCCCCAAGTGGTTCTCCACTGCCATGGCGTATTACGCGTACCCTGACCAAAACCTGAGCTCGATTCCCATTTATTATTGACCCAGTTTTCAATCCACTCGTTATCTTGCCAACCTTGCTCTAAGATCACTCGAGCAATTGCACCAATCACAAGATTATCGCTACCAGGGTTAATATCGAGGTGTAATCCACCTTGAGCTTTAAGCCACGCTATTCCAGCGGTTTCACGAGGGTTCAAAATCACGGTTTTCATCCCACGATGCACCGCTGGCATAATAAACTGCGTAAAGATGATGGTTTTTGTCTCATACGGATCTGTTCCGCAGATCATCAAAGTATCTGCCGCGCCCCAATCATCATAACTTGGAGCAAAATTATCAAAACCCGCATCTCGAAACCCTGGGGTTGCAGTGACATCTGACGGCGTGTCATGAAACGAAAAATTCGCGGTATTGACATGGCGCAATGCATACTTTGTTATTGCATAGGTGTTTTCAATATACTGATAGGAATAGGTTTTTACGCAGTAACTGTTTGAACCGTGCGTATCAATCACATGACGGCCGACTTGGGCTGCTATATCCAACGCAAAATCCCATTCTACCGGTTGTAACTGACCGTTAATTCGAACAAGTGGTTGCTTCAATCGATCTTTGGTTGGTGTTTCTGGGTTATAAAGCTTTCTTGCGAGCAGTCCACCACGAACCGAAGAATCACCGCCTTTATTGACGACCTGTATGTCTTTGTCTGCCACTACAACCACATGGTGTGGTTTGCCATTATGCGAAACAATATTATGTTGCTGTGGCGAAACCCAAGCTTGCAGAGCATGAACCGGGAAATCGACACCAAAGGCGTTTTCACTAGCAGCCGCGCCGCCTGAAGGGCTATTTACGGGCCAACGATAAACCTTATAACCACACGCAACAATACAATAGTCACACGCTGTTGTGATGACTTCCGCACTAGCAGGCGGCAATAAAGTACTGCTCGGTTGAAGGTATGAATGGTTTTGATTAAATTGATTGTTTGCAGGAGATTGAGTCATCTAGATTACCTCCACATCGATCAGGTTTTCCATGCGACCAAAGATCAATCCCATAACCCCGACCGCATAGATATCATCACCTTCTAGCTCCAGCAGTACTTGAGGTAAGCTCTCAAAGGCTTGACCAGAAACCATAATGCCATGACGTCGTAAATCAAATGTAGACAGGTGGAATGGACACTGCCCGACAATGCGATGCTCCCCTGTTGCTTTATAAGCACCGGTTAAAGGCCCACCTTGATGAGTACACGTCATCGAGTACGCCACAATATCTCGCTGTAACCCTATCCCACCGCCACATTCGATGTCGGATTTAACCAGCATCGCAATCGAGTTTTTTCCTTCATCTGGATATTGAAAGTGAACCGGAATGTGGTTACTGAGTTGACTTAACTTTGCGATTTTCTTACGCGGGTAACCGACAATACGACCTTCTACCTGAGTTTCAGAATCAGTCCCTGCAAATAAGGTCAGAGGAACCATAGAGACGGCAGTGGCTGCGCCGGAATAAAGTAAAAAATCACGTCGTGACATCATGCATTTGTTGTGTCGTTTACTCGAATTTTGCTCTGAGTTGGCGATCATTTCTCTGCTCCAGCAAGTTCTTCTTTAGTAAATAGCGGTTGGTATTCTGGAATGGTTGGCTCTTCAATAAAAATCTGTTCACCTGAAAATGCTTCGATAAAACTCAGTAAGTTTTTTTTATCTTGCTCCGTTAAACCGAGAGGTTGGATCAAAGCAGATTTGGTTTTAGGGTACCCAGTAGTGCGCCCGTCATCCGCCACACCACCTCGATCGTAAAAATCGATCACCGCTTCTAAAGTTGGAATAGTGCCATTGTGCATGTAAGGCGCTGTGTATTTTGTATAACGTAGGCTTGGCGTGCGAAACTTACCTAACATCTCTTTACGTTTTGCACGAAAGTAAGCACCGGGATCAGCCTTTGTAGTGCGGTACATCGCTTCGGTGACACCTTTAGAATAAAGCTCAAATCGAAACGTTATCTGTGCCAGTCCATCATCATTCCACCAAGGGCTTGGCGGCACGCCAATGTTGTAGAATTTCTGGTCAGAAGCCAAAGCCCCGTTGTGACAAGCTATGCAATTCGCTTTGCCCTCAAACAGTGCTTTACCCTTCAATTGGGACTCAGACAAAGCGGTTTTGTCACCGAGTAAATAGTTGTCTATTGGTGTGTCGCGTTGAATCATCGTACGTTCAAACGCGGCTATAGCACGCCAAGCGTTGTGTATTTTCGGAGTATCATCACCAAACACTCGCTTAAAACGTTCAACATACTCAGGTACTAACGCTAAACGCGCTTCCATGATGTCATCTTCACCATTACCCGCGACCGCGCCCTTCGCAGCATCTTTGGCTTGCGCTTCCAATGACATAGCGCTGCCCGCCCAGAAAAATTTGTCATAATAAGCCGCATTAATAATCGTTTGGCTATTACGCCAATGTACCGTACCTGGGTACCCCATGGATAAGTCATCAGGAAAACCCCAGCCCTGAGATTGGATATGGCAACCAGCACATGGGCTAGTCGTATCGCCACTTAGCCGACCGTCATAAAATAAGATCTTTCCCAACTCTATTTTTTCGGGTGTTTGTTTATTATCCGCAGGCACAGGCACCTCACCTAGAGGCTCAAGCTGTACTCTTGCATTAACAACATTGGGAAGCCCCGTCATCCCAATAAGAATAAAGAGTGCTGCCTTTAATACAGAGCGCTTAGTTACGAGCATTTGACCAATCCTCCGTGTATTCGTAACCGAAGTCATAGTCTAACCAATCGTATTCTTCGCCTATAAGGGCGTCTCCAGATAACGATTCCAAAAAAGCCACTAGCGCCTTTTTTTCATAGTCCGTTAGGGAAAGCGTGGTGACTCGAGAGTCTTTGTTTGAGTCTTCGCCACCACCTTGATTATAAAATTCAACCACATCTTCAAGCGTGGCAAGCATGCCATTGTGCATATACGGCGCAGTTTGAGTGAGCTCTCGCAGCGTTGGCGTTATGAACTTACCGCGATCGCTACCATCCGCTTTATGAGTTTGAACATGCGCACCAACATCGCGCTTTAACGTTAAGTAATCTTGCACACCCATAAACATGTTGTAGGCAAGAAAAGATTGATGTCGCATTGGGTCTAAAAATATCTCATGATTTTCTGGCACTCCGGTATTGTGTGCCTTTCCGTCCGAAAACAGAGCACCACGATGGCATTGGCTGCACCCCGCTTTGCCTGTGAACAGTTTTTCTCCCTGGCTCGCTAAGTCGCTAAGCTCACCCTTGTCAAAAGGGACGTTTTTCGAAGTCAATGTTTTTAGGTATTCAGGCAGAGCTTTGCGTACTCCGCCATTTGACGGTTCTCCAAGATTGGCCGCTTTAAACATCTCAACGTATATTGGGTCTTGTTTGAGGCGTTCCTGCATCAAACGCATGTCCATATTCATCAGCCAGTCTTCAGTGATATTCTCCCGCACCACATCGTTTAGGTTGGTGCCAATACGACCATCGTGAAACCACACCTCTTTATAGACTGTATTAATAAGTGTTGGAGCATTGCGAAATCCATCACTCCCCGTATAGGCAGGGCTCAACGGTTCAGGGTAAGAAAAACCATTAGATGGAATGTGGCAACTGGAGCACGATATCGAGTCGTCCCCGGACAAGCGCGTATCAAAAAACAGTCGTTTACCGAGTTCTGCCTTCGCCGTATTTATACTCATAGGGGGCAGAGCGGCGTATAGAGTTGCAGAGAAAAGGGCACACACTCCTACCAAGCTTTTTAGTGCGATGCTCATCGACATTCCTTCGGGGTTACTATCATCTACCCCTATTATTAACACATGAAACATTAAAGATATGATTAGGATCATACAATTAGAAATGATAAGAGTTATTATTCAAACTTGTTAATTCAGTGGTGCTTGAATATATGTCTCTAGATAAATTACTTCACAAAGTTAAACACATCTATTTGACTGGAAACCTATCCGAACAGGTATTGGCAGCACAAATATTAAGCCGTTTTCAAAACACTAAATATCTGATTATAGAAAGGTTAGAGTCCCAGAATCCTGACCTTGTTCTCACTAGTCTTGAATGCCTCGCTTTAGATAATGCAGCGCCTATTGAGCCCATCCTCAACTGCTATCAATACTGGGACGACAGCGAAATTAAATTGGCATCGTTAATGGCTATTGAGAACAACCAACACTCTCTACTCGCTGTTCCTGTATTGTTAGAAGCAGTATGCGACGAAAATGACTACTGGGATGGCGGTTGGAATGACGGAGATGACATTCGCTTGATAGCTGCGCGGATTTTAGACAATCACAAACACGAATTAGATCACGAACAGTCTCTGCGTTTACTACACCGACTTCAGAATGACCCGGAGCCAGATCTAAAAGGCAAACTCATTGCTTTACTTTCGCGCCACTCCCCTACTCTGCTAAATGAAAACAACGTACTCAAAAGCACCGCTGATACTCGGATTTTTTTGAGAAACACTCAAGACAAAATAGTCTTGTACAAAGCCACACAACACCCTGATATTAGCTGCCAAAAAGTGGCATTTCAGCGTCTATCTGAAATGGATTGTCGTGAATATCTGCAGGTATTTTTAAACGGCCTGTCTCATTCAAATCCATCAATAAGAAAGAGTTCCGTACATCAATTAGCGAAATGGAATTACCTAGTAGATATAAAGCACCTTAATTTTGAATTGCTGTTATCTGGTATGTCACTCAATTCACTCACAGGGCTAATGAGTAACAAAGATAAGCTGGACGTCATTGACCAACTTCAAGATAAACCCAATGTTGCTTATTCAACCACAACGCTCCTTCTGCTGATTTGCAGTTTGGAAAGTCAGCACAAACAGCTTCAACTTGCCCGCTTTATACCCCATTTCTACCAAGTGTTTTCAACGTTGGAAGAGTCAGAACAACTCGACAGCCTAAACAGCCTATTAACTGAAACTTCCGAACAACTTAGCGTCGCCTTTATTCGTCAACAACTTCAGCAGGAAGCTTGTAGTAACTCTATCAAGCGACTGTTAATTGAACACCTTTCGAAAAACCCAAAAACTAGCCACCAAAGCTATTTAAAAGAACTCACTTTAGGGACATCAGGTATCATAGTTGCGGATTCTTCAGTAAAAAGTAGAACAGCAACGAACACAGCCCCTATAAATGAAATGATTAACGCGGAAATCATTGACGCTAATACTCAACCAGCACTTATTACATCAACACTTGATGCATTAAAACAAGCTCACTCACCTGCTATCTCTAACGCTAACTCTACCGTCGCATCTACTTCAGTAAAAAAGCGCTCGAAAAGATCAGCAAAAATAGAGCGCCTTGAAAATCAAACGATCGCTCTAGAGTTTTGCTCAAACAAAACATGGCTGTGCAGCCTTTGCTCTGACGACAAAATAAGTCATCTAACCAAAGCAGCATTCTACGCCTGGATTCATGCCTTATGTAGACACAGCATAAGCTTTTCCGATGTACAATCATCACGCTTTAATCAGCTCACGTTAGAACTATTGCTAGATGAGCAATCCGAAAATATCGGCGACATCCTCGACTGGCTTGGCGATGATTGGATACAACAGAACCGTTTGTCACTGATGTCATCACCCTGCTTATCTTTA
The DNA here is from genome assembly GCF_041469545.1 of Vibrio sp. 10N.286.49.C3. NCBI lineage: Bacteria > Pseudomonadati > Pseudomonadota > Gammaproteobacteria > Vibrionales > Vibrionaceae > Vibrio > Vibrio sp. 10N.286.49.C3. The sequence continues at coordinate 2,461 of NZ_JBFRKT010000055.1, read as the reverse complement.
AGAGTCGGCTTAATAAAACACATCAATGACGAGCAACAATTATTAGAATTGATCAAACATTCGTATATCGGCATTCAGCACGCAGCGCTCAATCAACTTGCGCTTAATGGTATTTATCCCCATAAGAAACTGATCGGGTTGCTTTTGGAAGAGCCGTTACTTTATCCACAGTTGGCGAACTTTGAAGCACATACGGTTTATGAAATACTTGAAAGTGAATTCGATCGCCGATCCTCAACGACTCTTCAAGCCACTCTCACGTATCTTGAAACGACAAGTAATCACCCCTAACAAAGAACTCAAATCTCGTAGCAAAATCAAGCCCATTGATTTGAGGCTTTCATTTTCACTTCACTCGCAGCCGGTAAAGTTAGTAGCAACGAATTAAGCCTCGCTTTGTAAGGTATTGTATGGGTTTGTCTAACAGCAACTTCTGTCACTAAACAACGCACTGCAGTTCCGTATATTGATACTTCGTATGAATAATAAGGTGTGTCATGAAAACTCTATCTTTAGCTACCTTAGCGACAGCTATCTTTCTCATTGGATGCGGTTCAAATCACAATAAATCGCTATTCAATCAGGCAAACGCAGCACCGTCAGTTGTACATGGGGTCACGATTGAAGAAGTTCCCTCTCAATTCGCTGAATACTCTCAAGCAGGCTACAACCGATATGTGGCGGTCAATGCCCCGAATGGCAAATCTATCCATATTTTGATTATGGATCGCCTGAGCGATTATCAAATAGTCAAAGCCGTCAATGTTCTCAACCACTATCTGACCCCTGTTGATGGCACTAAGTATGGGAGCACTGACTCAAAACGCGAGATTGCAAACGCGATGGCCAACAATGGCGCAATACTAAAGCTAATGAATTATTACGATGAGCCACGATACAACGATGACTTGCCCGGGCAACCCTTGTTCGAAGAAGAGATTCAGGCTGAAGGCGGTGAATGGTATGTCCAACAAGATTATGAAGAGCATCGTGACGCCTCTTATGAGGAAATTCTGCACCTAGTTCATGACTATGGCATCGGGGTTTTTAACGCGCCTGAAGATGCAGTAACCGCATTACCTGAATTTCAAAAAGAATTTAATGCGATACAGAGACAAGCATTACACCATGCTTACACGCCACCCCGTGATATTTTAGAAGAGTGGCAAGAAGAAGTCAGTGTTGACCAAGAGTACTTTGCCGCTGTAATTGACAGTTACTACGGGCTTTGGGGAGCATACAACGGCAAAGGTATGTGGGGATTATACCAAGTTAAAACCCGCGACGATTTCTCAAAAGAAGACCCCGATGCACAAGCGATAGTAGAACAGATTTTCTCTCCAACATTGACTTACGATGCATACCTTGCCGATACATTCACCGGAACATTTAAAATGAGGTATGACGCAGCGACGCCCTATACTCATCACTCTCAATATCTTACTAAACTAACGCTATCAGGTAACAATGATGCGAATATTGAGATCAACGAGCATGACAACCGCGTAACCGGAAACGCGGGGGTAAATACAGTGGTCGCCCATGGCCCTAAAAGTGAATACCAAATTCATGATCTGGGGAATGGTAAATTTCAGCTTAATGATACCGTTGTTTCGCGTGACGGCTTGAACGTGCTATCCAGTATCGAAAAAGTACAGTTCACTGATCAGCTTTGGACCTTTTAACTAGCAACACTCAAAAGCCAAATCACTTTCCTAAAGACGTAAAAAAGCCCGACCATTTCTGATCGAGCTTTCTAAATGATGGAGGCGCCTCCCGGAGTCGAACCGAGGTCCACGGATTTGCAATCCGCTGCATAGCCACTCTGCCAAGGCGCCTTCAAGTCGTGTTTTAAGAGAACGACTCTGTTGATTACTACCCAACAAGGTAACAATCAAATAGATGGTGCCCCGGGCCGGACTTGAACCGGCACAACGCGAACGTCGAGGGATTTTAAATCCCTTGTGTCTACCAATTCCACCACCAGGGCACGCAATTCTTTATTGCGATGCCGATTACTGAAAAGTAAAACACCATCTTAATGTCAAAATGAATCAACATTACAAAATTCTTTATCTCTAGAACTGTGTTGTCCTGAGAACGAGGCGTACTTTAACTGATTAAGATAATGAGTCAATAAAAAAATTTATTTATTGGATTCAATTGGTTAAAAACCGTTCCAACGTTTGTTTTTCGACCTAAAATCGAGAGAGAATTATACACAACAATTGAGCACAGGATAAACTGGCAATGAGCAGCGCACAAAGAATGCAGCACAGGATGTTTATTCGATTAATATGAAAATGAAGCGGACAGAATATTCTATCCAATGTCCGCTTCGAAACTTTGTACATAAATTAAGACACAGGCCACTCTTCTGGAATTAACTTTTCTGTCCCAACCTTATGCCATCGATATTTAACCGCATTTTTATATCTTTTATCGGCTTTGTTGCGTAATT
>NZ_JBFRKT010000054.1:0-127197 GCF_041469545.1 Vibrio sp. 10N.286.49.C3 | reverse complement strand
GCGAAGCGGCTTAGTTCAACAGCTATTAGACCGAAAAATTCTGCATTTAAATACAGAATCATTCTATCTAGTTTCATATGCACAGCAATTTACCACGATTAATCACAGCAATTCAGTGACTTAAAACATAGATAGACTCATTGAATGACTAAGTGCAGAATATTTTCACATAGTATGAATTTCGCAAAAAAACCGCCACACTGGATACAAACACAGCACCTCTATACATACCCCAAACACAAAAAAGCCTGCCATTTATGCGAACATAAATGGCAGGCTTTATAGATTAGTTAAGCTTGTGAGTAACTAGCTTACGCGGCTTCGAATGCGAGGGCTTTCTTCTCTACTTGGCGGAAGATCAGCGTTAGTATTCCGTTTACTGCTAAGTAGAATGCGCCAGCAATACCGAACACGGTGAGTGTGTCGTAGGTTTGGCCGTTAATACGCTGAGCGTAGCCCATCAAATCCATGATAGTGATGGTGCTTGCCAGTGACGTACCTTTGAAAACTAGAATCACTTCGTTCGAGTAAGCTGGAACGGCGCGGCGTAGAGCGTATGGCAGTAACACTTTCAGCGTTGCGATTTTGTCCATGCCAAGTGCGCGACATGCTTCCCACTGCCCTGCTGGAATGGCGTTGAATGCGCCTCTGAACAGTAGCGTGCTGTATGCGGCAGTGTTCAAAGCTAATGCTAACATTGCACAGAACCAAGGTTGGCTTAACCAAGTCCACATGAAGCTTTCACGAATCCAATCGAACTGACCCGGGCCGTAATACACCAAGAAGATCTGGACCAATAATGGTGTGCCGGTGAACAGCGTAATGATGCCACGAGTGAACCAGTGAATCGCCGGTATTCTTAGGATTAGCGTTACCGTCATCAGCAGTGACAAGATACAACCAACCAGCAATGAAGCGCCTGTAAGTTGAAGACTGGTCACTAAACCTTCAAGCATTTGAGAGAGGTATTGTTGATTCATGCCATTGCCCCTTTGTTACCCAAACCTTGAATAGAGAACTTACCATCAATCACTTTTACCAATCTTTGCGTGATTAAAGTGATGACCAAGTAGATTGCTGCTGCTGTCGCGTACCAAGTAAATGCTTCGTGCGTTGCCGCTGATGTTAATTGTGCTTGTTTCAGCAAATCCGTTACGCCAATCAGTGAGACTAATGCAGTGTCTTTTAGTAACACTAACCATTGGTTGGTTAACCCTGGTAGCGCGTGTCTTACCGCTTGAGGTAAAACTATACGAAAGAATGAACGCGATTGAGAGATACCAAGCGCGCTTGCTGCTTCTCTCTGCCCTTTGCTTACTGCTTTCAAAGCACCACGGATGGTTTGTGACGCGTAAGAAGCAAAAATAAGTGACAGTGCAACAACACCAGATAAGAACGGGCTCACTTCTATGAAGTCGCCAGTGATCATGAACAGAACTTGTGTCGAACCAAAGTAGATAAACAGTACGACCAGAATTTCTGGTAAACCACGAACAATCGTCACAAATGCAGTCGTTGGCCATTTGATTGCAATACGACGAGACATCTCACCACTTGCAAACAAAACTGCTAGAACCAATCCAACCAATAGACTTACGAATGCAAGCTGAACAGTCATCCAGCTTGCTTCGACGAGCCCTAAAGAGTAACCCGTTAATTCCATAAATTACTTACCGAAATACTTGTTGAAGATCTTGTCGTATTCGCCGTTCGCTTTCACTGCTGCAAGTGCAACGTTAAGCTGGTCTACAAGTTCTTGGTTGCTCTTGTTTACTGCGATACCAAAGCCGTTACCGAAGTACTCTTGGTTTGTTACTTGGTCGCCAACATACGTTAGGTTGTCTTGCTTTTTGAACCATTCAGCTACTACCGCTGTGTCACCAAATACTGAATCGATACGACCGTTTTTCATGTCGATGAATGCATCTTGGTAGCTTGAGTAAGGTACCGCTGTTACGCCAGCCATTTGCTCAAGTAGGAAGCTCTGGTGAGTTGAACCGTTTTGAACGCCAACACGCTTACCTTCTAGTGCTGCTTGGTCTGCTACTTTGCCTTCAATAGAGATGAATGCTGCAGAGTTGTCGTAGTAAGCGTTAGAGAAGTTTACTTGTTTAAGACGCGCTTCAGTGATGTCCATTGCCGAAATAGCGGCATCGTAACGTTTGAATTTAAGCGCTGGGATTAAGCTATCGAACGCTTGGTTGTGAAAAGTACAAGTCGCTTTCATCTCTTCACAAAGTGCGTTTGCTAGGTCTACGTCAAAACCTTGGATTTGGTTGTTCTCGTCCATGTATTCGAATGGTGCGTAAGTTGCTTCCATTGCGAATTTGATTTCATCTTGTGCCGATGCATTAACAGCCATGCCTGCTGAAGAAAGGCCGATAAGTGAAGCTAGTAGAATCTTTTTCATTTTGTTACTCCGAATCTGTGTGATTTTGACCTGTGGCCATTTTTATAATTTGATTTGTTTTAACTGAATCTATGTTTGACTAAATTGTGTTGTGATTAGCCGAATCAAATAAATTAGCTGAATCTTGGGCTATGTGAATCCAATGCGTTAACTCAGGTTTAATGAGTCACTAATCTAGTGACTTAACTTGGTTTTGATGAGTCACTAATCTAGTGAGTCAAATACTCGGCAAACTCAGGTGTCTGCGGATTAACGAATGAATCGCTGGTGCCGTGTTCAACGATGTACCCTTTTTCTAGATACAGAACGTGGCTAGCAATCTTCTTCGCGAAATCAACTTCGTGTGTCACAACCACTTGAGTAATGCCCGTTCCACTCAACTCTTTAATAATGCTGACAACTTGGTTGGTGATCTCAGGATCAAGCGCCGCTGTTGGTTCATCAAACAACAACACATCCGGTTTCATCATCAGCGCACGTGCAATCGCAACACGCTGTTGTTGACCACCAGACAGTTGAAGTGGCCAAGCGTCTGCTTTGTCGGCAAGTTGAAGTGTCTTTAGTACTTCTTGAGCTTGCTTTATCGCTTCTTGTTTATCTAAACCCGCGACTTTGGTGGGAGCTTCAATTAAGTTTTCCATCACCGTCATATGTGGCCACAAGTTGTATTGTTGGAACACCATGCCAACTTTACGACGAAGTTTAAGCCCCTGCTTTTCTTGGATCTGGCTTGAAAAATCGAATTGCTCGTTCGCAATGTCTAATTCGCCGTTGTCCGCGATTTCTAACAGGTTCAATACACGCAGTAATGAACTCTTGCCCGCGCCGCTTGGGCCAAGCAATACCAAGGTTTCGCCACTTTCACAGTCAAAGCTGATGTCATGAAGAACTTGGGTATTACCGTATGATTTGTTGATGCTCTTTACTTGAATACTCATGCCACAATACTGCATTAATTGTCATTTGTTGGTTATTCTATTCAATTCGAGGTTTTATGCAAGAAAAATGTATAAAAAACTATTTTGTTGAATTTTTGTAACGAAAGTTGCGCAAAAAACAGTCGCTATAACTGGTCTTACAACCAAAAGTCACAAGTTGCTGATAAGATTGAAATCGAGGGAAAAGCAAACGTTTCTCTTCCAATTAAAAAATCAGTGCAAGATCTAAAAACCTGTAGCTTCTATTCGCCATTGGCTTACGCTCACATGCATAAAAATTAGAATAAAATAGCTCGTTTGCTCTTCATTCCAAGCCTCACTAAATGATTAATGTTCCTTTTGAACAGTATCGATTTCCTCACTTGCTAGGCATCAAAGTCCGAAAATTGAGTATCCTAGGAAGCATCAGTCAGCGATGCGTGCTTTAATGGTTTCTCTTGTAAGCAACAAACATTTACGAACGACTAGCACTTAATTCGTGACATGTACGTACAAACAACAAGCCATCTACTCTTAAAGCGACAACACATTAAGGCAGTCATATGCAAAACGACGTCTCTTCTATGCGTGACTCTACTCAGCGAACGGCTCAACGATCTACTCAAAAAGCGCCACAACCCAAACCTGAGAAGAAAAGCCTCAGTATTTTATTTGAGCTCAGCAAATTTATTCAGCCCTATAAAGGCCGTGTGATTGCAGCATTGATTGCGTTGATCTTCACGGCGAGCTTAACCCTTTCGGTCGGACACGGTATTCGCCTTCTTATCGACCAAGGCTTCAGCCAACAATCGTTATCAGATTTAGGCAGTGCGATTCAATTCATCATGGTTGTAGTCGTGTTGATCTCGATTGGTACATTCTTCCGCTTCTATTTGGTCTCTTCTGTTGGGGAGCGTGTGAGTGCAGACATTCGCTTATCGGTTTTCAATCATGTCGTGACGCTGCATCCGAGTTACTTTGAAACCAATGGCAGTGGCGACATCATGTCGCGTATCACAACCGACACAACTCTGCTTCAAAGCATTATTGGTTCGTCGTTTTCTATGGCGATGCGCAGCGCGTTAATGTGTATTGGCGCAATCATCATGCTGTTCGCGACCAATATTAAGCTAACGCTGATCGTGTTGGCCTCTGTGCCGTTTATCCTGATTCCGATTTTGGTCTACGGGCGTCGTGTGAGAGCCCTCTCTCGCCAAAGTCAGGATTCGATGTCTGATGTGGGCTCTTATGCCGGCGAAGCGATTGAGCACATTAAGACTGTGCAAAGCTACAGCCGAGAAGCGCAAGAGAAAGCGTCATTCGCAATTGAAGTCGAAAAGGCTTATGAGATTGGTCGCCAACGCGTTAAACAGCGTGCGATTCTTATCTCTGGTGTGATTGTTATCGTGTTCAGTGCGATTGCAGGCATGCTTTGGGTTGGTGGCAGCGATGTCATCAACGGCACGATGTCGGCAGGTGACTTAGCGGCGTTTGTCTTCTATGCCATTATGGTAGCTTCGTCATTAGGTACCATTTCTGAAGTGATGGGTGAATTGCAACGTGCGGCAGGTGCGACAGAACGATTAATTGAAATTCTACAAGTTGAAAGCCATATTGTTGCGCCTGTAGAAAACCCAACATCACTCGATAACGTGACACCAGAAGTCGCTTTTGATGATGTGACCTTCTGTTACCCATCAAGACCTGACCAACCCGCAACAAGTAACCTCACACTAACAGCCCATGAAGGTAAAGTGTTGGCATTGGTTGGCCCGTCTGGCGCAGGTAAAACCACCCTATTTGAACTGCTGCAACGTTTCTACGACCCACAATTGGGCAAAGTAACGTTAGGCGGTGTTGAGCTGAATCAGTTTGATCCAAATGAGCTAAGAAAGCAGATGGCGCTTGTACCGCAGCAACCCGCCCTGTTCAGTAACGATGTGTTCCATAACATCCGATACGGAAACCCAGAAGCAACAGACGAGCAAGTTATCGAAGCGGCGAAAAAAGCGCACGCGCACGAGTTCATTCAGAACTTACCTGAAGGCTATCACAGTTTTCTTGGTGAACGTGGCGTGAGATTGTCTGGCGGTCAGCGTCAGCGTATTGCCATCGCTCGTGCCATCTTAAAAGATCCAAATATTCTCTTATTGGATGAAGCAACCAGTGCGCTAGACAGTGAAAGTGAGCATCATGTTCAACAAGCTTTAGAAGAGTTAATGCGTGGCAGAACTACGATCATTATCGCCCATCGATTATCAACAATTAAACACGCCGACCAGATTGCGGTACTCGATAAAGGGCAGCTAGTAGACATCGGCGACCACCAGTCTCTCATCAATAGCTGCGAATTATACCAACGCTTAGTTGAACTGCAATTCAAACACCTTAATCGCTGAGTTATGGAGCAAATGCGTTCAAGTCATTAAGTAATGAAAGACTAAGTCCCTGACATTGTGTGGTTTCAAGCTTCAAAAACTTAAATCACACGTGTTGCAGTTTTGTTAATTTAACGGTAGGGTTTTTATTCCAATAACAACTTATCCCGATGAAGGATAAGCAGATAACGTTAATTACCCAGATAACACTAACTACACAGATAACAATAAGAGAGTTCGCATGGAAGCACTATTATCTGACTACCCGGTAGTAACAGAAATCCCTGTCGCTTGGGGAGAAATGGACGCGCTTAATCACGTTAACAACGCCGTATATTTTCGTTATTTCGAAACTGCTCGCTTAGATTTTTTCAAGCATGTCGAGCTGATGGAAGAGATGGCGATTACCAAAGTTGGCCCTGTTCTTGGCGACACTTATTGTAAATATTTCAGACCAGTCACGTATCCAGACACGCTGATGATTGGTTCTCGTGTTACAGACATTCAAGACGACCGCTTCACCATGGAATACGGGATCGTCAGTAAGGCTCAACAGAAGCTGACGACAATCGGCACTGCGACCATCGTTATGTTCGATTTTGCTTCAAACCAAAAAGCGTTGCTTTCACTGCGTTTAACCAATGAAATCGAGAAGATGAACACGTTAAAGAGCCCATGCTTCAAACAGGAAGCTGTGACGGAATAACGTATTCGCTGATTCAGAATACTCAGATACAGAAAGGCCACTCGATTGAGTGGCCTCTTGTTTATTGGTTCAGAGTGATTATAAGCGGTTAAGCCTTATAGACCTTTAGTGTTATAAGCCTTGAACCCTATAGACCTTGCACGTATTGAGCGTTAGTTCGAACTTCAACCATCTGCTCTAGGTTCTGTTGTGAACCATCAACGCCGTCAATCAAACCTTGGAAGTGTTTGATAAGCTCTACTTTGTCTTGTACTTCTTTCGAACCCGCGCCGATGTTGGTTAGGTCGATGAAGAACTCGTCAAACAGACCTGAGAAATCCGTTACAGCGTCATGGTTTAAGAACTGCTCGTGGTTGTAAATGCTTGGGTAGCCACCCTTCTGTTTATCAACCGCGAAAGAGATGCCTTTCACGTTGGTAATCGTGGTCGCTTTCTCACACTTCAACATACAACCGGCTTCGATGCTTGGCTTGTTACAACCCACGGTTCTTTGGAAGAAACACTGGCGGCTGGTCATCATCAAGATTGGGTGGTAGATGCTGTAGAACAGTTTGAAGTTCTCTGGACGGCGAATATGACGAATCTGACCTTTGTTGATCTCGTTCGAAATGAAAGCACCAGCACAGTTCAGCTCTTCTTTCAGCGTAACCAGTGCGTGAGAGTTTGTGGTGTTCATGAACGGGCCTGCAACCCACTCAATTCCCATCTCGTAAGCTTTGTAAGCAATACCCGTGTTGTTGGTCACGATGCGAGCTGGCTTGATCTCTTCAAGAATACGAACCGCTTCGTCGTAATCTTTACCGATCAATACTGCTGGGAACCAAGGAATCAAACGTGGGTTTGCTGCCAAGATGTCGATGTACTTGTTACAACGCTTCTTGAAGCTTTCAGGCAGTTTGAAGTAAACATCCGCGTCAGTTACGTCACACAGGTGCAAGTCTTCCACATCAGCGATAAGCATCGACATGGTTGGCTTCTCGTTAACCTTTGGTTGCTGAGGCAGTGCTGGCACTTCAACGTGCTTAATCACTTTCACAGAACCGTTTAAGATGAAATCGATTTCGTCTTTTAAGACCGACACTTCTTTCAAAGGAAGAATCAGACCTTCATCTAAGTTGTCGTAGTTACAGTTTTCAAGCGTATGAACCGCACTCTTCACTGATTTGAAACGCTTCTCAAGTAACGCCTGAGTAATCGCAGTCTCTTTAGCTGTTGCCAATAATGATTGAGACTGAACCGTAAAGTTTTCTTTTGGTGTGTTCACTGTCACCGTAAATGGTTGACCCACCTTAGCGCTAAACGACAATGACACCGGTGTTTTACGAATATCAAGGAACTCGATCTTGTCGCGCATTTCGCTACCTAGCGCATTCTTAGCTTCATAAAGATCGCTAGTTACTTCTTGAATTTGCACAACAGAGATTTCATTGTTCTCTTTCGTCGCTTTATCAACGGCGTAGTTCATGCTGTTGTCACGAGGATTATCAATGAACATGTCTTTCGTTAGGTTGCCCTTGAGGAAAGAGTTGGTGAAATCACGGTTGAATACTTTGTGTAGGTTCGAATCGTCTTCGATCAACAAACCACTTTCTACAAAGCTATCAATCTGTTTGCGCCAAGTGTCTACCACAGTGTATACGTAGTGTGCGCCTTTAATACGGCCTTCTACTTTCAACGAGTCAACTTTCGCGTCAACCAGTTCAGGTAGGTCGTAGTAAGCGGAGTTATCTTTCAAGTTCAGTGGGAACTTGTTGCCTGCGTTGGTTATTTCGTATTCATCACGACACGCTTGGCTACAACGCCCACGGTTACCTGAGTTACCCACACTTACTGAGCTTGAGTAACATTGACCAGAGAATGCGATACACAAAGCGCCATGTACAAACACTTCAGTTAGAACATCGTGATCGTGTGCCACTTCCGTCAGCATTTTGATTTCTGGTAGGTTCAATTCACGAGACAAGTTTACGCGCGTCGCGCCAATCTTAGACAAGAACTTAATCTGGCCTTCGTTGTGCGTCGTTAACTGAGTCGATGCGTGAACATCTAACGATGGGAAATGCTTTTTCACCAAATCAAACAAACCAAGATCTTGAACGATGATGCCGTCTAGTTTGGTGTTCACCAGTTGGTTCAGCAATTTAGTGATAGTCTTAATTTCATGCTCCAGCAGCACAACGTTAAGAGTCAGAAACACTTCACAACCATATTCATGAGCAAGGCGAATCACACCATTCAACTCATCTAACGAAAGGTTAGAGGCTCTGTTACGAGCGTTGAAGGTGTCTAAACCACAATAAACCGCATTGGCACCGGCCACGATAGCGGCTTTAATCGCCTCGACATCGCCACCTGGGGCTAATAACTCAATCTTTCTGCTCATTTTTGAAGTCGCTCACTTACTTATAATTTTTAAGGCGCGTATTCTACCTACAACACGAACTCTTTACCACCTAACAACACTTTCCAAACTAAATGACCTCAATAATGCCAAACGAATTCGATTTACCTATTCTTTATTCTTTAAGACGCTGCCCTTACGCTATGCGAGGAAGAATGGGCATCGCACTATCACAGCAGAAAGTGTTACTTCGAGAAATTGTCACCAAAGATAAGCCTAGCGAACTATTGGCCAGTTCTCCAAAAGGCACTGTTCCAGTATTGGTATTGCCAGATGGTCAAATCATCGAACAGAGCTTAGATGTGATGAATTGGGCGCTTCAACAAAACGATCCTCAAGATCTTCTGCGCTTAAGCAATCCAATACTTAGCGAACAAGTCCAACAACTCATTAAAACCAACGATGAAGAATTCATTGGTCACTTAGAGAAATACCGCGCTTCAGTGCGTTACCGAAACATCGATAGTGAACAACGTCGACAAGCCTGCGAAGCGTTCATTAGTCAGTTAGAAGCGCTACTCACCGATCAGCCCTACTTTTTTGGAGAAACCCCAAGCTTAGCCGATTTTGCCGTGATGCCTTTTGTTAGCCAGTTCGTAAGAGTCGAGAAGAAGTTGTTTGTGCAATCTGAATATCAGAACGTTGGACGTTGGTTAAGAACGCATCTCGACAGTAAGCTCTACACCCAAGTCATGAAGCAATACCCTTTGTGGAATGAAACCAAGCAAGATTGTGTTTTTGGGTAGCATTAAGTCGCTATGAATTGCTGGAGGTAACTATAATTGCTGGAAATAACTCTAAATTGCTGGAGATAACCCTAGATTACCGAAGAGCACTATAGATTCCTGGAGATGACTGTAAACAGTTCTAAATAAGCTTAATCACCTCTAGATTGTTATGAAAATCGTGACACTGAATCACAAGCGATGCTATTGATGGCATATTAGATATCAACGAAAATCGCCTTTCACTCAATCACAACGTTAGTTTGAAATGCGCTATGCCAAAAAACAAAGTAAACACATTCAACACACCTAGCCCCGATTTTAAAGGGTTCGCGAAAGTTTCACTGTTAGTGGCCTTCTCGCTTGCCCTTTCAGGCTGCAGCGCGAAAAACAAAGCAACCAACACAAGCCCATCTGCTGAGCAGCAGAATCAAGCCTACACAGCCAAGAGCTTCAATAAACCCAATAGCAAAGTCACGTTGATCCTCTCTTTTTCTGGGGGCGGCACGCGTGCGGCGGCGCTCTCGTATGGTGTGCTGCAAGCATTGCGCGACACCAACATCCAAGTAAATGGTGAAACGGTCAATCTGTTAGAAGAAGTTGATATGATCAGTTCGGTATCCGGTGGCAGCTTTACCGCCGCGTATTATGGTTTGTATGGTGACCAGATATTCGAAGATTACGAAGAAACGTTCCTTTATCACGAAGTCTCAAAAGATCTGTTCTCCATCCTTTTATCTCCGACTTATTGGTTCTCGTACGCCACCAGAACAGACAAAGCCACCGACTATTACAAAGCAAACATCTTCGGTGAAAGTACATTTGCCGACATGCACCGAGAAGATGCACCCTACATTGTCATTAACGCGACCGACATTTCAACGGGTTCGCGTTTTTCATTCACACAAGAGTATTTTGACCTCATATGTTCAGACTTGAACAGCTATTCAGTGTCCAGTTCGGTGACGGCTTCTTCTGCTGTGCCTTTCGTTTTCACACCTGTGGTACTAGAAAACAAAAATGACTGTGATAAATCAGAGCATTTACAACCCTCGTTTGAGGCCACAAGTTACCGCAACCGAAATCTGATCAAGTCGTTAAAGTCATATAGCAATAAGGATGATGTGAGTTATCTCCACCTTGTGGATGGCGGAATTACTGACAACCTCGGTTTGCTATCGGTATATGAGATGTCTGAATACTTGCGTTACAACGACAACGAAGAGTTGAAAAACTTGTACGACAACCAACACGCGCGCCCTATTGTCATCATTTCGGTTGATGCATCGACGACGCCAGAATCTGGCATTGGAGAGTCGATTGAAGCACCTTCCATGAAACAAACGGTGGATGTCATCACCGATATACAGTTGCATCGCTACAACGATACAACAAAAGATTTGATCGTTGACGAGTTGCAATCATGGCAAGAACTGGCCTCTCATCAAGGTCGTAAGGTTTCACCCTACTTCATTGAGATCAGCTTGAATAAATCAGACAACAGCGCAAAGCGATATTTGCTCAATCAAATTCCGACGGACTTTATGATAGACAAAGAAAACGTCGACCTATTGATTGAAGAAGGTAACAAACAACTTGTTGCCGATCCGGAATTCCGAAACTTCTTATCATTTGAACGCAACAAATAATGCTAATCTAGTTGCTTATTAAAGCGCAATTTGGCAACTAAAGTTACGTCATAACTTCACCTTTACAAGGATCACTATGGAATTTGAAAACAACATCTTACATCTCGGGTCATTCTTTGCAGTGACCATGGGGATCGTGGTTCTATTTGTCGGACGAAGGCTGAATCAAGTCATCGGTTTTTTGAAAGAGTTCAGTATCCCTGAACCTGTCTCTGGTGGGATTTTGGCATCGCTTCTGTTCGCGGTTTTATACGCGACGACCTCAATCGAAGTGCAATTTGATCTATTTGCCCGCGATGTATTATTGGTCTACTTCTTTACCACGATTGGGATTAACTCAAGTTTGAAAGACCTGTTCAAAGGCGGAAAGCCCTTGGTGATTTTGCTATCAATCACTATCTTCTTCATGATTATGCAGAACATCGTCGGTATTTCTGTCGCATCAATGTTTGGCCTAGAGCCTGTCTTTGGCCTACTCAGCGGAAGTATTTCACTGATTGGCGGGCATGGTACCGCGATTGCTTGGGCACCCAAGGTTGCAGAAGAGTTCGGCCTAGAAAGCGCAATGGAAATTGGTATCGCCAGTGCAACATTTGGGTTGATTTTAGCCAGCCTGATGGGTGGCCCTATTGCAAAGTTTCTCATTAAGCGTCACAACCTCAAACCTGTCGACGGGCAATCAAACTCAATCGATTCAAATGCAAAAAAACAACACCAAACTCTTACATCATTTCAATTTTTAGACGCCGTGTTAGCGATTCATATTTGTGTCATTGTCGGCGCGTTGCTTAATGAATTGATCAGTCAAACCGGGTTACAGCTTCCACTGTTCGTATCGTGTTTATTTGCAGGTATCGTGATCACCAACGTAATGCCAGAGTCATACCCAAGAATATCAGGCACTAAATGGCCAACACGCTCGCCTGCTATCGACTTAATTGCTGAAATATCCTTGGGTACATTTTTGGCGATGTCACTAATGAGCATGCAACTTTGGACGCTCATTGATTTGGCGGGTCCTATCTTCGCGATATTGGCAATGCAGCTGCTACTAGCCGTGATAATCAATATCTTCATCGTGTTCCCATCAATGGGTAAGACCTATGATGCAGCCGTTGTATGTGCTGGGTTTGGAGGGATTTCGTTAGGTTCAACACCTACAGCCATGGCAAACATGTCGGCAGTAAGTCAGAAATATGGGCATTCAGCACAAGCCTTCATCATCGTGCCATTGGTATGCGCGTTCTTCATTGATTTAGCGAACGCACTGATTATTCCTTACTTCATGAGAATGATGTAGCTGACCTTTGTTAAGACGGTACACCACAATTTGTTAAAGCGGTGTACCGCAATTTATTTAGGCGGTATACCCCAATAAAAAGAGCCGCTCATACAGAGCGACTCTTTTACTAATGACTCAATTTGACTATCACTAACGACTACCCAAAGCTTATTGAATCGCTATCGAAATCTCGACTTCAGTTTCGCCTTTGTAAAATTCAAAGTCTGTCGTGTAAGTTCGAACATGTGGGCAATCTGCTGCGTTGAAGTACGCCCACACTTCGCCCCATAAATCGATGACCGCTTGAGGAAGTTCACCTTCAGCAGAAAACGTCAGATATTTACCTGCTTCAATTTCGGTTTCGACTAGGTCATCTAAATTGTTATCGGTAAGTGCATTGGTACATGCAATAACATCAAACTCACCAGTAAAATCCGATTGGTAATTGGTGTAGACACCATACACTTTTGAATCTGGTGTCAGCTTAGGAAAAGCTTGATCGAAAAAACCTTGCCATAATTGACCTATCTTTGCTTTTGTTGGATCAATCTCATCGGTATTAGTGGTTCTTACTGAAAACCCGTACGCCTTTACGGCTTCAATCGTTTCTACTTTCATTCGTTTTATTCCTAAGCCAATCGACGTTTTAACTATGTAAAATCTTAACTAATCTTGTATCTCTTTGTGGCCACACTTTTCACAGACAAGATGACGAGAAAACTCATCCATTGACGCGATAAACGGGCCAAGGAACCAACCTTTTATCATGCCTGCCCAAAACTCGCTTCGCTTTTGGTTAGGTTTGTCTGCAAACGCACTGGTCTTTCTGACCAACACAACAACGTGTTGTGTGTCTTCTCTGCACGCGGTGCAATAGCATTGTTCTATGGTGTTATTCATTTGAAAGCCTATGACGTTTTGAATGAAATTTGCTGAAAATGAGGATTGTTGACACAGACTTCTAGTGTGGAAAGATCAGTGAGTACGACAAGTTGTTCTACACCTTGAATACTGACCTTAATGCACTCTTCACGGCTATCATTGCGTTGAGTATCTAATCCGACACATTCAATCTGCTCGCCAGACTTCAGCGTTAATTTGATTGGGTATCGGTGCATACACACAATCTCAATATAATCGTAATCGTTGCAACTAATCATAATACCCCTCCAATTCATCCACCACGCTAATGCGACACGCCATACTATGCAATATGCATATAATCAATCATTTACCCAAGTCACATTGACGCTTTAACAGTAAAGTTATTGAGTAATTTGTTAACTTAAAACTGATTTTTAACTCTTCACGAATTGCCTGTAATCTACAATTTAGAACCTAAGCCTTAGACAGCGCTTTCCAGTATTGATAAAGCCCATCAATATCTGAAGAGCACATCAACGACATCGCGCCTTTGAGCTGTTCTTCGCTCCATTCCCACCATTTCATTTCTAACAACTGAGCAATTTCAGTTTCATTGAAACGATAACGGATGTGACGCGCAGGGTTTGAACCGACAATCGAGTATGGCGCGACATCTTTGGTCACAACCGCTCTACTCGCGATAATCGCCCCGTCACCAACCTTAACACCACTCATGATCATCGCTTCTGTACCGATCCACACATCATTACCAATCACGGTATCACCAGAGCGTTCAAAGCCGTCTATCGCATCTTCAAACTTCTCGTCGTGTTGGTAGAAGAACGGGAAGGTACTCACCCATTGATTTTGGTGGCCTTGGTTGCCCGCCATCATAAATACGGCACCTGAACCAATCGAGCAATAACTGCCGATGATCAACTTGTCGATGTCTGTTCTATCCGGTAATAGGTAACGCGCACAGTCATCAAAGCTGTGGTTATGGTAGTAACCCGAGTAATAGCTGTGCTCACCCACGATGATGTTTGGGTTGGTCACTTGTTCTTTGAGTGACTTTCCGACAAACGGACTTTCAAAATAGTTTTTCATGTTTGTACTCTTAGTTTCGTTCTTTTAGTTAGGTACTTGTGTTGCGTGTTGATGGTATTAACTTGTTTATCTTAGTGCAAAGGCCAACGTGCCCTACCGACCGCCTGCAATATCAATAAACGAGCCGGTGACATACGAAGCCTCGTCCGATAATAACCACGCGATAGAGTTAGCGACTTCTTCTGGTGTGCCACCTCGTTGTAATGGTAACTGCGAAGCGAGTCTGTCTACGCGATCAGGCTCTCCGCCGTCTGCGTGCATCTCAGTATAAATACAGCCTGGCCTTACGCCATTCACTCGGATATTGCGTGAAGCCAATTCAAGCGATAAGCCTTTGGTGAGTGAATCCATCGCACCTTTCGATGCTGCGTAATCCACGTACTCAAACGGTGCGCCCGTTCGCGAAGCAGCAGATGATACATTCACAATAGAACCCGCACCGTCAGCTTGTTTAATAAAGGCTTTACTGCAAAGGAAGCAGCTTGATACGTTCGATTTCATCACCTTTTCAAAGCGATCCAATTCGATGTCAACCAAAGGTGACTGGGTAAACAAGATCCCGGCATTATTGACCAAGTGAGTCACTGGGCCTAGCTTATTACGTGCAATCTCGAATAAGGATTTCACGTCCGATTCAACAGACACATCCGCCCGAACACTGATAGCGGTTCCGCCTTGTTCACGAATATCATTAACTAGCTCTTCCGCTCGCGATTCATTGTGTATGAAGTTAACGCATACGGCATAACCTTTACTGGCCAACAATTTAGATGTCGCCGCGCCAATGCCTCGGCTCCCGCCTGTTACAATCACTACCTTGTTCAATGAAACCTCCTAATGCCACTTGTTTGTTATAACCTGATTATTCGATACGACCTGGTTTTTCGTTACAAACTGATCGTATCGACACAAACTGATTGTTCGATACAACCTGAATCCACTGCGATCGCCAAGCCGGCGCTTCGAATGGGTCTGGCCAAAACTCAGTTTGCTTTTGAATTAAGCCATCAACAACCGTGTGAAAGGTAATCACTCGGCCTTTCAACACACTGTCTGTAACCGAAACGTCCGTTACTACGGTATCACCTTCACAGACAATTGAATTGAGCGCGAACTCCCAAACACCATTAGCTGGGTATTCAGCATTGACTGCCGTGAAGTTATCACGCCCTACCGTCAATTCAGACGACTGAGGCCAATAGCCTTCAAAATCTGCGGCTAGCCAATCACTCGCCTTTGCAAAATCATTACTGCGCATTGCATCCCAAAATCCTAATACCACTTGTTTTGGTGTCATTATTCTTCCTTAAAGTCATTTACGTGTGGTGATTTTTAAACGTCGGCTTCGTTATGTGTACGTTAGCTTTCTATACGTACTTAGTTTTCTATGCGTACTTGCCGATGATCGTTAAAAGATCATCGACACTGTTAGCAATGTAGTCCGGCTTGGTTTGCCAATTTTCAGGCTCCGATCGGCTATAACCTGCGGCTACGGCAATCACTTTTGCATTGTTACCCAGCGCGGCTTCAATATTGCGAGCAAACTGTGTGTCCGCTTCATGGTCACCGATGTACATCAAACAAAGCTCATTAGTCGGATCGGCGCCAAATATGTTCTCGACACATTTCACACCACCAAATGGATGGGGTTTTTGGTTGCCGTTCGAGACATCGTCATAACCCACGACCGATTTAAACAAATCGCCGATGCCATAACTGTCGAGTACACCACGAATATTCAATTGAGAGTTTTGAGAGCAGATCCCATGTGGAAGATGCGCAAACTGATTAACCACGATTTCCATTCCTTCATACAAGGCAACGGCTGTTTGGTTTTTCTCTTGATGCTCTGCCCACATTCCACCAGCGATCAACATTTCATCGTGTGATAAACCGTAATAGTCGACATATAAGGCTTGCCAGTTTTTAGCACCGTGGTTAGCTTCACGATAAAGCGCTTCGCTAAGCAAATATTTAGGTAAGTTGTCGCCTGACAAGTGTGGCGCAACTAAAGAGATAATGTCTTTGGTGATTGCGATATTCTTTGGAACGGAGTTGACTAAGGTTCCATCGTAATCCCACAGGATGGCATCTAACTTCATGGGGTATCTCGTTGTTTAAATTGACGATTTCAATTTATCACTTGAGGCCCTGTTAAGGGAAATCTTATTGTCTTGAGTTTCAAAATTAGTCTAATTAGAACAAAGCAATAAAACAAATAATTGCTAGCAAACAAAAACCAACAATCTTTACTCACATCACTGCTTTATCAATTGGAATATATGCGTATAATCCCCCGCTCTATAACGCTACCTAGCATAGGAATAGCGTCATCCCAAATTTTGTGAGTACCCAATGTCGAAACTATTTTTCAAAGGCCGTATCGAAACAAGACAGAACCACGTTCTTGCTGGCTACAATGTAAACCGCGATGTTAAAGTGGGTACTGAAGAGTCACCAGTCAATGTAACGGTTCAAACTGACGCTCGCAAAACTGAAGTTGAAGCAATCGCTGCTGAACATTCAATCTTCGTGACTGTATCTGTGGATGCAGAGAAAGAAGAAAACACACTTGAGTTCGACACGTTGCTAAACAAGCCAAAAACAATGACGTTCGAAAAAACACCTAACCGTAACGATCCATGTTCTTGCGGTAGCGGTAAGAAATACAAGAAGTGTTGCGCATAAGGCTTCTCACTCAAAACTGCCAATAGCACGATGAGTTAAGTAATATCTAACGGGAAGATCATTGAGGTCTTCCCGTTTTTATTTGCCTAAGCCAAACCCACAAACTCAGTCGAGGTTGTCTGGTGTATTCAAATATGTTCCACATTGGGTACATTTGTAATCACCTGTCGCGCCCGAACCTGTAACACCAAAAGATAGAAACTCCGATAAAATTCGTTGGAGTAAACTCGGTTCTTTATCTTCAGCTTGTGGTGCCTTTTGCACTTGGCTACTGAACATCGTGTACCTATGCAGTGTAAGTTTCTTACAGTTACAGCAGAACGCTCTCGTCTTCTCACTTCCATACATAATATCTATAGCCTTAACTCAAAGCACAAATTCAACACATGGCAAATATGCCACATGTTGAGTTAAATCTATATATTTTCATAAAGTTATGAGCAAATTAAAGCGTTTCAAAGAAAGGTAAGCTCTCGACTGTTAAGTGACGTGTTGATGAACAAAGTTATTCAATTCAGTCACGCTTCTGATGATGTAAACCTCTTTCTCTTTAGCGCGCAATTCTAACTGCGCTCTAAAGTCGTCATTCCAAAATTTAGGACACAGTTTTAGTGTCTTATAACTTTGTATCGTGCCTTTTATCACTGAGCTTCCATCAGGCCAGCCTTCAGGTTTAACAAATAAACCTTTGAGCATTCGCTTGGTTACAAACCAGTAGCTAGTTGAATAAGGAAGGTCGATATAAACCAAGGTATCAGCTGCATCTAACCGTGTGTTGAACGAGCCTAGAGGGCCAAAACCATCGATGATCCAGCTTTCAGAATTGATTATGTTGTCGTGCGCTAGGTCGAACACTTCACGCTCAACAAACTCTCCGTTGGCCTTATAAACAATAGAGTCCAACTGGTGAAGCTCTATGCCTGTAGCTAGAGCCAACGCCTTGCTGATTGTGGACTTTCCACTCCCAGGTTTGCCAAAAACCGCGACCTTTTTCATATGACTTCCTCTATTCAGATAAAACCCATAAGACAGCGACAAAAAACCCACCTTACGGGTGGGTTCGATAAACAAAGCGCATCAACAATCCCACCATTCCTATGGAATGATGATAATTCGTTGGTTAGATGACGCTAAATTCAGTTTCATAACACTACTTTTATATATTGTTGCTTAGTTGTCAATGCAGCCAAACGTTGATTGGGAAGCTATATCATCGTCAAGTCGCACCCATTAATGGTCTAAATGAGTGCCTATTGGCTCGGTTATTCAGCTTTCGCCACTGTCGCTTCTGAAAGCTTGCTTAGTACACCCGATATCTTCTTAACCACTTCGTCACAGCCATTGATTGCGTGACGCTCTACCAAGTAATTAGGATCGTTGTAAGACAACCATACTTTTTTATTGGAATCTTCCGTGACTAACACCTTCTGCGGTAAGTCTATCGCGACATCTTGAGCGCATTGCATTAATGTTGTCCCTACTTTTGGGTTACCAAAGATGATGACTTCCGTTGGTCTCAAGTCAAGATCAACCTTACTCGCATTTTTCTGATGGTCGATTCTCGCAAACAAGGTCAATCCTTTGCTTTTGGCGATTTCTTCAAAGCGGTCAGCGGTCTCTTTCACTGAGTAATTACTTTGATATTTAATCAAACCATCAGAAGCCGTAGCTGAAAATGATGCCGAGAGTAAAATGGCGCATAGTGGTAGTAATTTTTTCATCGTCACCTCTGAGATTTAACCTAATCAAACTTACATTCGTAGCGCCACTTCTAAAATCAGCGACGTAACCCATGTCAGTATAGACACGTTTCCATTCTCAATTTGCAGAGAGGATCACTTTTCTAATGCGTCTTATTATCCGCAGTTGAGATAGGAATTGTTTCAAAAGCTAAACACATGATCAGTGCCACGACTTAGTCCCACACTTTTCACACTGGTATTCGTAATCACTGTCGACATAAAAACCGGGAACATTATGGTCACCTTTAAACAATAACGTCATCAGGTACTCCATCAACACGCCTAGTTTCCATTGTTTCTTTTCAGATTCAGCTTCCGCTTTAGATTGAGCATCGGAAGCGTTAACAGCAAGGTGCGGGGTAAGTGCGTTGCACTGCTCACAGTGATAAGGGTGTTTAATATATTTATTATCAAGCATTTATATAAGCCATCTAACATTTATAAAGTTGATGAATACTAACAACTTATCACTCGGTTCTCGAACTCATTGTTGTCCTTTAGAGTTTTATTAGAAAGAAATGAGACACGAGATAATACCATGTGCCATGTATCTACTTTTATTGGCATTGCGCAGAACAAAAAGAGTAACCGTGTATCGTTTGAAATTTAGTTAAGCGCTTTAATTAGAACCGTGTATTTCCACAGGTTTGCTTCATCTTCTCCGAGCTCGATACTTGCTTCTCCACCCTCTTTATCAAGAATAAAAACAGGCATCTGTCCGCTAGACTCTCCATTTTCATAATCGCATGACATTTTGGCTTCCAGAAGAATAGCGTTAGCTTCATGCTTAGAAAGAACACCCGAATAAATGCATTCTTCAGTTTGAGATGAGACTTCCTGTCCGAAAGAGTCGAACTTAAAGGTTGGGAAGTTGAGTTTTGATTCAGAATCCTCGACAGTGATCGACACTTGGTAATCGATAGCTTCAATATTGTTATCGGTTGCAAATACACAACCGGAAACGCCAAGTAACAATACAGCTAAAGCAGTGGTTTTCATGTGGTTCTTATTCCTTCAACAATGGGCTTGCTACTCTGAAGTAACACTATGAATTCCCGGGTTTAATTTAAACGTTGTTAGGTGAAACTTGTTTGCCATTACTTGGCAAGATAGCTAACTTTTACTTTAACAACCCTTTGTCCGCAGCACCTTCAAGTTGCACTTCTAGTTCTTTCCATAGAGCACGACTGCCTTTAGAGATACGCTCGCCATTAAAGGTCAGTACTTTGTCTTTGGATATGTTGTGCTTCTTCCAGCTGTGACCATCACCATGGATGTTATGAAGCAAAGGCGGTACTCTATCGATCGCCTTACCAAACCTGGCTTCCGGTGACTCACCCGCTTCAAACTCAAGCCATAGCTCCAAGTACTCAGTTCTTGAGTGGCTCGGTAATGAATTCAGCAAGCGCTCGACACAGTTTCGCTCTTTAAGCTTATTTTCTTCGGTCTCACTGGCATAAATGATAGTGTCTCCGGCATCGATTTCCCCAAGGTCATGAATCAACAGCATCTTCATCACTCGCGTAATATCGATTTCTTCATTGGCGTAATCTTTCAACATAAGTGCGCTCAAGCAGACGTGCCAGCTGTGTTCGGCGGAGTTTTCATAGCGATCCAATCCAACCGGTTTTGTTTGTCGATGAACGTCCTTTAATTGTTCAATTTCGACCATGAATTGCAGAATGCCTTTGATTTCTTCCACGATGAGCTTCCTTTAATTGAGCTTGAGCAACACACGAATGAGCCTTAGCTTATTTACCTGTTAGCCATAGGGTGTTCAGGGTTTAACTGAAGGAGATCCCACAAGTTACCGTAAAGATCTTCAAACACAGCAACGGTACCGTAACCTTGCTCTTTAGGCTCTCGGACAAAGTTAATGCCCAAAGACGTCATGCGTTCGTAATCACGCCAGAAATCATCGGTGTTTAAGAATAGGAATACGCGTCCACCAGCTTGGTTGCCGATGAAATCAAGTTGCTCTGGCTTGGAAGCTCTAGCAAGTAACAGGCTCACACCGGTTGAATTTGGTGGAGCAACAACAACCCAGCGTTTATCTTCTTCTGGTAAATACGTGTCTTCGATGAGATCAAACTTAAGCTTGTTTACATAAAAATCAAGCGCTTCATCGTAGTCTTTTACCACGAGTGCAATGTGGACAATATTCTGTTTCATAACATACCTTGTTGGGGTTTTAGCTACGTGGAATGATGCCATGAAGCAGGCAAAGACACTAGGTGTTAACACTTAGTTTGGTGTTATGGTTAAAACAGTCCTAAGAGTACTCATGTTTTAGTTGCTAGCAAAGCACCGCAAGTCGCCAAAAAGCCACCTGATAACCTGTTCAATAGCATCTTTGCTGAGCGCCCTTGAAATACAAAACGAGCTTTAGAGGCAGTGCAAGCATAGAGACTCAATACTCCACCTACAGCTACAGTTGAAATCACCAAAATCATCATCACATCTGTTGTGGTAAATGTTTTTAGGTCTATGAATGCGGGAAAGAAACCCATGTAAAACAAAATCGCCTTTGGGTTTGAAACTGTCATCAATAAGCCGATAGTCACGCTTGAGGCTTTCGTTCCTTGCTCCGAAGATGTACTCGATGATTCACTAACATCTGACGTCCATGTTGTGTAAGCCAACCAAAACAAATAGGTAACGCCTACATATTTAATTACCGTAGCAAATTCACCCATTGCGCTAGCTAAAGCTGATAAACCAGACAAAGCTAAGAATATAAAAATGTAATCCGCGATTAGTACGCCAAGCACCACTAACAAGCCTTGTTTCCAACCAAAGCTTAGAGACCTCGACAGAACTGCGAGAACGCTGGGTCCCGGTATGGCTGCAGATAGTAACATCGCAACAAATAGAGCTATTCCTGATGTAATTGACATGATCCCTCCCTAGATCGTTTGTCGTTCAACAATTAACCTATTTATGTGACTAAACGATTTGACCGCGCATGATAAATTGCGGGCCTGCTGCGCCACCTAGATACTGTTGATTGGTATCTTCGAAGCCGCCTTTCTGATAACAGTTAAATGCTGCGGGATTTTTGCAATTCACAGTTAAGTAAATCGACTCATACGCTGAGTAATTCGCTTTTAAATATGGAAACAAAGCTTTGACCGTGCCAGTTCCTAAACCTTTACCTTGCTGGTTTTTATCAAGCACAAAAGCTCTTAAGCCAATACTTCCTTCAGGGCAGAATTCGTAGTGCTCTGCGTAAGCGATATCCAGCTTAAAAAAACCCACAACTTCGTTATCAGACTTAATCACGTGCAAGTGCGTCGTTTCACTGCCGTCTAATAAAAACTCTGCAGCTGTACCAGCGAACTTAACCTGTTCATCGGCGAGTTGGATGGCCTGAACTAACGCCACATGTGATTCTTGAAGCCTTTCAATAGTTATCATTGTTGTTCCTTCTGTATAACACGCACGAAAAACCGACTAGAGCTCATCGCTAGTGTCTCGAGAACCGTAGTTTGGGAAGTTGATATTAAGAACGTTATCATCCTCAAGTGTGAATAGAACGCTTCCATTCTCGACACCAGTTTCGTTCCTATCTGAACAACCTAGAAACAGCTCCCAATCAAACGAATATTGAAGGCGGTATTGATTCGCATTGATGTGTAGAACGTCTTTGATTTTAATACCGTCCACCACGTGTGCCATATCATCTATGTATGACAGGTCTGGGATTAACTTTTCTTCGAAATCACTCTTATGCTCGGTTAAGAAATTGAGCAGCTCAGAACATAACTCGGAGCCTTGAATCAATGGTTTAGACAGACTAAAAAACAACATTTCTAAATACTCCAAGGATTGTTTTGATATTGGGAAGATGCGCGCGAACCTGTTACAAATTAACGCTCAGCCAACACTAACCTTTAAGGCTAAACGTTACTATTATCCGAGCTATTAAACGAGTACATTCGAACTTCATCTCGAGGAAACCAGCCCAATTTTTCGTAAAACTGTTGAGCGTTGATGTTGTCGTTATAGACAAACAAGTGGGTCTTCGGGATGCCTAACCCTGCAAGTGCGTTGACCGCCTCTGCGACAAGCTTACAACCTAACTTTTGTCCTCTAAAGTTGGCCGAGACAGCTAAATGTTGTAAATACCCACGACGTCCATCCGTTCCTACTAACACAGCGCCAATGATCTCGTTGTTACTTTCAGCCACAAAACTCAGACCAGGGTTACGATCTAAATAGCTCGCAATGCTTTCTTTCGAATCGGCATCGCGAATACTCATGCCTTCTGTCTGGCACCACAACGCGATCACTGAGTCGTAGTCTGAAATTGCCATTTCCCGAATGTTGACCACTCTACTCTCCTTGTTTATGCGGGTATTTAGTTAGCCGTGTTTCTCATAAGAATTGAATAGCCAATAAAGTTTATGTGTTAAAGAATATCTTGGCAGAACCTAAAAAGATAACCGTCTGGAGTTTGAACGATGAACTGCTTCTGAGTCGCGATCGAGTCCCCACATTGATAAGACTTTGATTCTAAGGCTAGATAAATAGAATCAGCGGCACTTTCGTTAACTCTCTGATATAGAGGTTCGATATCGATAACATCCCATTGGAAGTTAACACCACGCCCTAACGGAAACTCCAGATCACCTGAAAGCCATTTTCGACTTTTGCCCGCAATCCCTTCAAGCATCACATCAACACCATCAAGCGTTAGATAAGTAAACTCTTCATCTGGGCGCTCGTATTTCACTTCAAACCCTAACACGTCGACAAAGAAGGATTTGCTCACATTAATATCGAAACAATAAAGCTCTGGAACTACTCGTAATGTCATCATTGATCCTTTAGTCATTCAATTAGAGATATGAGGAGAATCTGTTTTACTAAGCCAGCTTCCCAAGGATGACCGAATCGCTCAACAGATTCGTCAGAGGAAGAAACAATGGCTCAGGTAACTCATCTAGCTTAAACCATTTCCATTGCTTACATTTATCAGGTTCTGTTACCTCTGGTTCGCCGCTAGCATCAGAAGCAACAACAAACAGCGTTATATAGTGCTTGTTCTCTTTCTCAAAAATATCATTGGTAAAAGTCAGCTTCTCAAATGCATTAACAACTAAGCCTGTCTCTTCGAATGTTTCGCGCTTGGCACACCTTCAATGCTCTCACCCCATTCAAGGTGTCCGCCCGGCGTAGCCCAAGTATGAGCCCCGTGAGAACCAATTCGCTCTCCAAGTAACACTCGGCCTTCGCGGAGAATAACCGCAGCGACACCTACTCTTACTTCCTGACTCACTTAAAACTCCTTAATTCTTACCAAGGGACAAACGTACAGCTAAATGACTAACAATGCTGAGATTGCTTTCAAACTTACCACTGACCCCAAACCGAGTTAAATACCAAATGTTGAGAATCATCTCGCAAACTCTATCGTTCAATCCCAAGGGAGTACGTTAACTTGCTGCCATCGAACCTTATATCCAGTGGTCATTTTATTGTAATTTGATTGAGTCATTGCTCGCTTATTCGGTTTAATCAGCATATCAAACGCGTCTTCCACACCGTATGGAGCAAACAAATTTATATCGCCTGAATCATCCAGAGTAAACCCAATAGCAAACGCAGAAAGCCAAGACTCGATACCTTGCTCAACACGTTCGTATGGCTGAATGGCGCAACCAAACTTCTTAGCGTAACGCTCATGGATGATCGCTTGGTTCTTTACATCCACGTCGACACGATGGCTTAACCGCGAACGAATGCGGTTTTTGAACTCACCTTCGGTGATAGCTGAGGTACTATTGAAATAGACAACATCGAAGTCTTTAACTTGCTCTAGAAGCGGTTTGTTTTCAATATCATTCCAGATTATTTGAGTGATAGCACCGCCGGCAATATAAAAGTTTGGTAAGCCGACTTCATGACATGCTTTCGCTGTTTCGATTAGCTCTGGAACTTGTTGAATGAGGTTCTTTAGTTTTTGTTTATTCATCGTGACCTAACTAACATCAAGCTGAGTTTTTTACCAATGTTACACATGAATACATCGACCTGTCGGCATTGCCTCAAGACGCTCGCCTAATACGTCTTTCAACAGGCCATAAGCTTTCTTGCCTGTGCAGTGCCCTGTGAACAGTTTATCGATGGGATATTGAGACAACGTCAACCCAAGCTCTCTAATCTCTTGCTTCGTTCCGCCAATACTATTGAATAATGGTAACCCCACAAGATGGAACCCTCCGACAACGGCTTTTATTCTCTCTTCTGGGAACAAAGTAACGGCTGTATCAACCATATTGAGAACGCCACTATGAGCACAACCGGTGAATATAACTAAACCGTCTTTCTCTTTAATCACCAACAGTAATTCATGATCAAATGAGTCGCGCTCCTGTCGATTCTTCGACTGTGTATAAAGGTATTTATTACCCTTAGGTTGTTCGTGTTTCACGCTAATATCTGTGATAGCAAAGACATTTGAGGCGATCTCAGTCGTACGATTAACGAAGACTAACCGCTCGTTGCTGTTTTCTAGTAAGTCCGGATTGATCCCGACATCACTTTTGAAACCGAAAGCCCGGAAATGATAGCTTTTCTGTTCGCAATTTTTCAGAAACACTTTGGCTTTAGAGTTATGAGCAACAAAATCAGCGGTGCCATTACAATGATCATGATGCCTGTGTGATATGACAGCGAGGTCTACATCTTTGATATCAATACCCAGTAATGGTGCGTTTTGACAAAACGTATCGCCACTTCCCATATCGAACAAGATCTTTAGCGATTCAGTTTCAATATGCAGTGATAGTCCGCACTCAACGGCTAAATCTTTCCTGTTATCCAATCGAGAGTTGTCAACCAGCGTCGTTATTTTCATAGTTCCCTTTTGATTCATTTACGAATCGCACATTGCCAAACGGAAATAAGGTCTTTGACCATCCATTCGCTCAACCTCTGCACCCAACCTTTTGTAGAAATCATGCGCTTTCTTATTATGTGGACTTGCCGTCCATGAGATGTGAGAGGCATATGATGACTCCGCTTGTGACTTTAAAGCCAACATAAGTTCACGGCCATACCCTTTTGATCTTTGATTTCCTGTTACCAATAGGTCGTCAAGCCAGATTGATGGCTCTCCACTGAAGGATGAATATCGATAGTGATACAGTGCGAAGCCAAAAGGCTCACAATTCCGTTCCAATATTAATGCATGGGCAAATGCGTAATCACCGAATAATGTGCGTTCGATTTTCTCTATAGTTGTCGAGATTTCACCACTAAACCCTTTCATACTCCGGTCAAAGTCAGCTTTTTGTTCAATAAACTCTAACAAGACACTTGAGTCTTCTTTCGTCGCAGTCCGTACGATCACTCTCTTCTCCATGGATGAATTTATTCGTTGTCGCCTAACGCCTGTTAATTTATGACAAATGCCACGTGTTACAAATCAGCTTGCTGCACCAATTAAGTTTTTTGTTTCGCAGACGTTATTGCTTGGGCTATTTTAGCCCTATGACTCGTTTCCCACTCAGCGAGTGTTAATGAAGCTTCGTCACTTGCTTTCTTTGAAGCCATTAGAAACACTTCGTCTTTTCTTGATTTAGGAATAACGACAATACCCTCTGCATCAGCAACAATGATATCTCCCGTAGACACCTTTGCTCCCCCGCAAGTGATTGGAGCACCCAATTCAGAATAGACCTCTTTCTTTCCCGGTACTGGATGAACACCTTTCGCAAAAACTGGAAACTTCATATCTGAAATTTCACTCAAATCTCGAATGACACCATCAATAATAAAACCTTTGATACCTCGACTCTTAGCGACTGCGCAGACATTACCACCAGCTACTGCATATTCGCTATCAACTCCATCCACTACAATGATGGAACCTTCTGGTGCTTCGTATATTGCAGAATGAAGCATTAAATTATCACCAGACGTTAACTGGACAGTAAACGCCTCTCCAAAAATTCTGGGCATTCCCAGCCAAAGAGGACCAATATTAAAGTTAATAAAGTGGTCGTTACTTAGTATGTTTCCGTAATCGGTTGTCGCTAATTTAGAAAAATCTGACTGCATATTTTCACTCCATGTTTGAACTAATCCTCACGCCAAACAAAGGTGTGACGCACGCTTGTCATTCAATGATATAGAGCTAACTCAAAGATAACGTTGACCTCGGACTCAGCTCTACAAAAAGATCTATTCCTGCGACTCGGTAGCTTCATATCTGTTACGAAAGGAAATTATTGTGACGCTACCGATTAACTTAAGTACAGACGCCGGAGAGACTAAACTCAACTAAAAGTAACTAGGGTTGGTAATTAGAAATAAGCACTCAACTATATGTAATTTTCAATATATTCACTAATTGACTCAGTAGCCTCAAACGAAGAACTAATTGGTAATTTTAGATTCAGTTGTTCAATACCAACGGCCATAGAGCCATTTTCTGACTCAAACTCTTCCCAACGGACCTTTCTTACTTTTGTTACAGCTTTTGCAGCTAGTAAGAGTCGAGCGAACTCTGCAGGACTATAGCCTTGCGTCTCAGCAATAAAATGCTGCTTTTCTAAGGTTCGGCCTTGCGCCAAAAGTAGATAGAACTTCGCAATGTCGTAGACATGAACATATTGGTTATAGCCTATAGACGGCACACCTACTTGAATCGTTTGGCTAGCGAAAGGTTCTACAATTCGTTTTAGCTGACAATCCTCACCGCCATAAACCAAACTAGGACAGTAGACGACGTGCCACCTGTTTCTAATAGCGCTATGTATCGTTTCTACGTCTAATCTAACGGCGTCTAAGGGTTTCAGTCTAAACTGTCTCAAATCAGCGCTAGATGCGTTGCCAAAAAGCCAAACACCTGATGTATGTATCTTTGTTGCGCCTTTAGCGGCAAGTAGGTCTAACTCAGAGAGCAATTTCTGCTCCACATCGGCTATTTCATGTGCGGAGAATTGTGACCAATGTGGACGCGCACAATTCACAACCACGTCAAAGAAGCCTTCAAAGTCAGCTCTATCTTCTATTAACCCAACTATAGGAGGTGTGACGACTTTGTCTCTACC
Source organism: Vibrio sp. 10N.286.49.C3 (assembly GCF_041469545.1). Lineage (NCBI taxonomy): Bacteria > Pseudomonadati > Pseudomonadota > Gammaproteobacteria > Vibrionales > Vibrionaceae > Vibrio > Vibrio sp. 10N.286.49.C3. The sequence continues at coordinate 99,266 of NZ_JBFRKT010000054.1, read as the reverse complement.
GTATGTAAAAACTTCAAAGCCACTTTTTGTGAATAGCGATGTAACGTGACGACCAATGTATCCACTAGCCCCCGCAATTAAAACTTTCGTTATTCCCTTATTCTCTCCATTACACATAACCAATGACATGCATCTCCCTTTGAAGAAACATTCTTCAATATACGATCAGCCAATACACTCTTAGCATTTATGTGTTGATCAAGCTAACAAGCCCCTTTGATTCCAAAAAGTATTGTGTGGTGAGTAGTTAGATATCAACCTTTTCTGTGAGCCTTGCTTTCAATTTTATGCCCAACTTAATGTGGGCTTTGGGTTGAACCATTGGCTCTAAGCCAAACTGCTTTCTTGTATTATTCAATAACAAAGGCGGTAACTTTTCTTCACAGTACATGGCGTATTTTTCAAAGTACAGCCTCGAGTATGCACCATCAGCGATATCAAAAGGTTCATCAAGTTGAAGTCGCTTGTGTTTAACCCAACCTTCGAGTGAGTACCAACATGATAGATATAAAGGCCCCCAAAGATTCAGAAAATGCTTTTTTGATACCAAATCATGAGTAGCAAAGTACCCCATTCTCTGCAACGCGACACTTACAGCTTGAGCTGCTTGTAATTCTTCTTTGCTCCATGTCGATACATAATCCACACTAACGTCACTAGTTACCTGACTATAAGGCTCTCTTTTGTGAGCGTCTGTCACCAACCTAATCGCAGGTTTTAATGCTGACATCTCTTCCATCGCCCAATTCAACAATTCGGCGTTACGACTTCGGGTCGATTCCTCAATAGATTTCGAACCTTGTTTCAGTCCAACCAGTAAGACGAAAGTTAAAATAACCATGACCATGTCCATTACACCGGAGACACCACTCCAATCAAACTCATGGAGCTTTACTGTCACTTCTTTTGAAATGTCTATTGCTGATGAAATTGTTAGAAATAAAGACGCAACAAACACCGATAGTAAGACAATGTTTAATATTATTTTTCTCATAACCTTCGTCCAAAAATTTTGTATATCAAATCAATACTTTGCTAAATAGTAACCTAAGTAATTACCAACATTAAGTAACTCTTTTTACCAGTCAAAAACCGTACGTAGTTGATGCCAAAAATGGTGAGCTATACTTATAAGAGAACATGGTTCACTCAGATAAGCATAATTGGATAGACGAGTTATCGCCGCTTTAAGTGGCTGACATAGCAACCACCTAACCTCAACCATTGTACCGAAAACACTAAAGTTGATTCGAACTGGAAATGCCAATCGTTTAGCATCATGCTGATATAGATAATAAGCGCTTGTTATGTGCTTTCTATTGAGGGCTATCTCCTGGGTTATCACGATACCAGGCTTCGAGCAGTTCCCGACCATAGATAACTTCTGTTTGCATATGCATATAAAGAAGGAATACAGCCAATAGAAAACTAACGCCGTTCAACCACCTTAATGCTTGTTTACGCTCTGCATCATAGAAAAACATACTGACACCAACAAGGCAGAAAGGATAACAACCTATAAGAAGTAACAACCAGCCAAGGTAGCTTGATATTGCCATATCTGTCATTTCTGCCCCCCTAAGAGCCGTTAGAAAACTCAGTGTACTTTAGAGTAACCATTCAACTATTAGCAGTTCACACAATCGAGTTTCGAGTCACTTCAAATTGGGGGTTGATGCTGGGACGTTAAGCGTGAGCAACACCTAACCGAAACCATTACACTGCAAACACAAAACTCGACGCAACTGAAAATACCGAGTGTTGGGAATTAGTCTTAAGCCAACAAAAACTAAGTGCTACTCTCCACTTTCAAAGTGGGCAAATACTTCTGCACCAGTCATATTTTGTGTTTCATTTTTAAATTCGTAGTATTCGGGCTTTTCATCGATGAATATCTGATGAGTTAACTTGTAGTCATCCCCAGACATCAATAAACCGACAGGAAGGTGATACTGATTATTTGGCACCAGAAAGTAAAACAAGTGAGTACCACATTTACCGCAGAACCCTCTCTCAGCCCAATCGGATGACTTATATCTCACTACATTTGATTCACCTGATATTTTGACAGAATCAGCGCAATCAATGGCTAACATCGGACCGCCCGACCAATTTCTACACATACTACAATGACAAGCCCCCAATTCATTACTGGCGTACTCTACTTCCAACTCAACCGAGCCACATAGGCACTTTCCTTTACCTTTCATAAATCCTCCAATCTTTGCAATGTGTGTAAAATGAATAGCAGATAACGCTTTTTATACCGATGACTTAATAAGAAAGGCTATTTTTGATTTCCCTTCTCCGACAGATACGCGGCATACTTTTTAGAGATCCATTTATGAATATGAAGCCCTGTTTTACGAACAAGATACCAATCTATAGCAACTAAAATCACCAAACCGATTACAGTTCCCATTATAAAACCTCCATGCTCATTGAATTGTCACTCTAGCAAATAGGACAGAAAAGCACCGTGAACCTAGACATACTATCAATGCAAGTTGGATGAATCAGCTCGACCTGATGTTTTCAGCCATACGCCACAACACACCACTTGGGTCGGTGATACAAAACTCAAGCATTCCCCAAGGCTGTTCAACAACCTCGGAAACGGTAACTTCAAATTCCGACACTACATTAGAGTTTTGGATGTGTTGATACCAACTTTTTACGTCTTCAACCAGCAAGTGCATCATGTAATTGTGACAGTGCGCAGGTTCATAAAAGTTTTGCAGAAGGAACGCACAACCGCCGTGTCGTAGATAGGCGATATCGTGAAATTCAGACATCAGCTCGAAGCCGATTGACTGGTAAAAACGCTTGGATAAATCGAAGTCTTTCGCGGGTACGAAAGACTTAATTTCTGAGACTTTGAGGTTTTCCATCCTATATCCTTATAGTGTTGATATTCTGGTGCTGACACGCTTAACGCTTTAAGTGGTTACAGCGTTTATTCAGAGTCTTGCTGAAATGAGTCAACTTCGGCTTTAGTTAGATAACGCCACTGGCCTGCTTCAACATCCAAACGAACATCACCAATCTGTTCACGGTGAAGGCCAACAACTCGGTTTCCTACCGCAGCAAACATTCGTTTTACTTGATGAAACTTGCCTTCTGTAATGGTCAAGAGCACTTCTTTCGAGCTTACCACTTCTAGCTCTGCTGGGCGCGTTGGGGTTTTCTCGCCTTGCAACTGAACACCCGCCTTGAATTTATCTGCGACATCGTCTTTGATATCTCGTGACAATGTCACGCGATACACCTTCTTACATGACTTGGTTGGCAGCGTGATATTGAATGACCATCGCCCATCATCGGTAATTAAGACTAAGCCTGTAGTGTCTGCATCTAAGCGCCCTGCGATGTGCAGTTCAGACGCTTTCTCTAACTCTAGGTAATTGAAAAGCGATGGGTACACTTCGTCGATATTAGAACAGATGGTGCCCGCAGGCTTGTGCATTAAGATGTATCTAAACTCTCGTAGCGTTAATGCATCACCATTAAGCAGGATAGCGTTACTTTCATGAACCTGAGTAGACTCGTCTAGCACAACCACGCTGTTCACACTCACCTCACCGTTTTGGATTCGCTGAACGGCTTCGAGTTTTGTTAGTTCTGTGCTTTTACAAAGGTATTTATCAAGGCGCATTAATCGTCTGCGCCACATTTCGCACAAGGCTTATAGGTACGTTCTCCTTGAGCAATCACCACATAGTCTCGAACGCAGTTATCACATAACGCCAACTTTGGGTAAGCGTCTTTCTGTTTCTTTGCGTTAATGTCGCCTTCGGTGGTGTATACGGTTCTCATTTTGATGCCTTTGCTTGAATAACGTGAGAGGCGCAAATTGTATCACTGTTTACATCTTGGATTGGAGTGGTGGTTCATAGATAAATTGATTTTAAGTACCGCTATTCCAAGTTCCCGCCCCGTAACGGCTTAACCATGAACAACAAAATCAACGTGCCACGCCTATCAGTGGTAAAATGATAAAAGCTCACCAACTTATGAAGTCGATAATGAAAGATTGTAATCAATGCGGAAAATGCTGTATCAAATACGGAGATGGCGACCTTGCCGCGACTCAAGAAGAGATTGATTTGTGGGAGTTGTTCAACCCAGACATCTTTGAGTATGTCCGAGGAAGCGAGATCTGGTTCGACCCTGAATCTGGTGAACGTTTAACTCGCTGCCCTTTTCTGGAACTAGTTCCGACGAAAGACACCAAGGCTCAAGCCAAGTACACATGCAGCATCTACTTAGACCGACCAGAAGATTGCAGACACTATCCAAGCCTGATTAATGAGATGGTACGAGATGAGTGTGAAATGATTGAGGTGGTGGATTTACAAGACACGAAGAAAGCTCAAAGGAAACTCGACCTGTTGATGAAAGACAGCCGCCCTTCAAGCTATTCGTAAGCGATGATCTTTTGAAGATCAATCTTCAGCGTTAGCTAATAGCCGCTAAAACCTTAAGCCAAATACTGGTTTGCTTCTAACCAATCAAGCGCAACCAGTGCTGCCAATGAACATACCGCTCTGTCGTTGCCATCAACAAACTTAAGCTCTTCGATTTCGGCATCTGGAGACAGTTCGCCAGTATAATCAGCAAGATAGCAAGTCAATTGCACTGATACGCCTTCCGCTTTGCCATCAGCTTGGCCTGTAAACGTCTCAACGTATTTGATTGAATCAGGCATTAAATCTACTGAGATCTCTTCTTTTATTTCGCGAACCAGTGCTTGCTCGTCACTTTCCCCTGCTTCGCGCTTTCCGCCCGGCAAGTAGAACAGCTCTTTGCCTTTTGATCTCACCATCAGCAACTTGCCATCTTCAATGAATATCCAAGCGAGCTTATCAATTACCTTATTCATGTTCTTAAACCTTGTTATTGTGTTTATTATTTTGGTTAGCACAACGTATCGCGCTAGGCGTATGTTACATCCAGAAGTGAACATATTCTATTGAATTGCTTAGGAAATGGCTTTGAGAGTCGATAAACGACAGCCTTCAAGTAGAACACTCGCCAGCTGTCATAAGAACTGAACTGTGGTTGAATTAATCAACTAGCCACTCGATAGCGGAGTCATGGTCTTCGAATGACTTTATCTCACCGGACACAAACCAGCTCCCTACTTTTGAAGCGAATTCTTGCCAGCTTTTATTACCATAAATCGCGATTTTGTCTATCTTCGAATTGAGCTCTAATCCCAGTTTGAAATCATCCCAAGTAGCACGTAACTCCCAACCCGTTAAGGTAGAGATGTCGACCAGCATCTTGAGTTTAGATGAATCGAGTTCTTCTAGCGTAGTATTTAGAATTGGCATCATTGCTTGATAGTCATCGTGTGTGAGTTTACCTTTCGCTTTGAACACAACGATAGTTTCACCGCTAACACGTTCAATTCCAACTGATATTACGTGACGTTCGATACTCATAACCTAGCCCTCATAGTGGAAACTAGAGTTAGCTTAGAGGATTAAATAACAAAGAGATGAGAGGTTGGCGTCAAAACAGACATGCATCCAAACGAATTTTAAATACTGATATTTTAACAGCGCTTAATCGCAACAACCGAATAAGTGTGCCAATGCTTCATCCTACCCAGCGACGTGAGTGCTTGTTCGTCTCGCTCATGGAATCGTACTATCTCAAAGTCGTTGAATAAGCTAAGTACTTTGGCTTTTGTTAACGGCGTTGTTGGGGCTCGATAGCCATGTGCCCAACTGTCATCGACGCCCATGAAATCGCCCGCGAACACGCCTCCCACTTCAAGACAGTTTTCAATATTGTGCCAAACCTCGTCAAAATGGGTTGGATCAGCAAAAAACAGACTCGAATTGGCAATCACTACGCCAGATTTCGGGTAATCATAGTGTTCAAATCCACTTTCAGATATCTCGACCAAAGATTTGCGACCAAAACGATCCCGACATAGTGCAATCGAATCAGGATTAACGTCGAAGCCATACACTTGATACGCTTGCTGTTCTAAAAAGGCGATGTCACTACCTGTTCCACAACCACAATCAATCGCAACATTTAAGCCTGACTCATTCAGTTTAATTGCGTACTCAGTTCTCTTTAAATGAGGTTTGCTTAGTGCCTTTTGGTAATACTGACGCCAGATCTCAGAGTGATCATCCATGGTACTTCTCCAACAGTTCGTTTAGGGATTGAACTTGCATGACATTCGGATGCCCTGACTTAAGATCAGCGCCCTCCGTGTTCAACCACACCGCTTTCAAACCCGCTTCAAGTGCTGGGTAAATGTCTTTGTCTAAGGTGTCACCCACCATGGTGATATCTTGTGGTGCTACACCGAGTTTGGAAATGATGGCAGGATAAAAATCAGAATCGTATTTGGATACGCCAAGACTCGCCTTGCAGAAGTAACCGGAGAGATACTGAGACAGACCAGCCCGTTCAAATGCTTGAATGATATCTTGTTCTGTAGAGTCAGCGGCATTGGTTGCGACATAGAGTTTGTGCTGTTTCGAAAGCGCAGCCAGCACTTCACGCGCCCCTGCAACTTCTTCGACAACTTCCCAGTCACACATCTTCCCTTGTGCGTCTGGGAAATCGACCATCAGCGTATTGCCCCAGTCGAATAAGACTACTTCTGTTAATTCGATTAGCTTTGTCATCTTGCCTCCTGCATTAATTATCGCACCTTCAAAAAGCCATCGCGCCTTTATAGGCCATCTCTTTGATAGGACAGAATGTTGTCGAAGGCGATATCGAAGTAGAGTTCGTAGCTATTTTGTTCAACATAGCCCAAATGTGGAGTTGCAGTGACATTTGGTAAGGACAGTAGCGGTTCGGAGTCTGTAGTTACTGGCTCACAATCGAACACATCAATAGCGGCTGTTTTGGTCGGTATCTCGCGTAGTTCATGATACAGGGCCATCGGTTCGACTAACTCGGCACGGCTGATGTTCACAAACAGTGAGTCCGGCTTCATCAAGCTTAGATCGTGTGCCGTAACACATCCTCTGGTCGCACCATTCAAACGTAAATGCAAAGAAAACACATCAACTTCTCGGAAGAAGTCTTGTTTGGTTGTTGCTGCTTCAAAACCATCTGCTTGCGCCTGATCGCGTGAAGCTTTGCTACCCCACACTACGACAGACATCCCAAATACTTGGGCATATTGTGCAATGCATTTGCCGATCTTGCCGTAGCCCCAAATACCTAGCTTCAAGCCTTTCAAAGTTCGACCTAGCCCTAACGAGCCAGAATCCTGCCACTGGTTCTGTTTAAGGTTTGAAGCGTAAGTGGGAATGTGGCGCGATGCAGCCATAATCAATGCCCAGCATAATTCAGAGGGTGCAACTGGCGAGCCTCGGCCTTCTAAAACGGTAACACCAAATCGCTCGCACATTTGCGGGTCGATATGATTACTCACTTTGCCCGTCTGGCTAATCAGCTTGAGGTTTGGCAGCTGCGATAACAAAGATTCGGTGATCTCGGTTCTTTCACGAATGAGCACAATGGCTTCAAACGGGACCAACTTAGCGATGAGCTCTTGCTCTGAGAAAGTCTGGGTAAATACCGTGACATCGTGTTGTTCAAGTTTGTTGAAGCAGTCGAGGTCTTTAACGACGTTCTGGTAGTCATCCAATATCGCTATTTTCACATCACTCTCCTTTTGATTGTTAGTTATCTTGTATTGGTCAAATGAAGGCTCAAGTGCCATGCCTTCCGATTCAACACATCACGCGCTGGGACTTCACTATTTATAAACCACTTTAAAACGCTCCAACATAAGTAACATGTCTTCACTTGGTGAGATCTTGAGCTCTTCACATTCACGAGAGAAGAAATTCCAGTGTGCTTCTCTCCACCATTCTAGTGTTTTGTCACCCTCGCCTTCTGCAGCAGCAAACTCCGCCGTCACTTCGTTGTATTTGCACGACGACACCGAGGTAATCTCTACAATGCAGACGGGCTTGCCATCCCAATCGGTGACAACTTGCAAGTGACCAACGACTGGTCTCGTCTCTCCTTCATGGCTGTACCAATGTTCAAGGCTGCAGGACGCTTGTTTTTCACCTTTGAGAATCAACTGAGCGCAGAGGTTGGCGTTGTATTCATCAGCACAGTAATAGTCGGCACTGAAAGAGGTGTATTGCGAAGCAACGTCTGCTGGCAATGTGTTGAGGTAGCTATCAAGATAAGCTTTGCTTCTTTCTTCCATGATCTTTCCAAATTCAATATCAGGTTGAGCCGATAAATACTTATAGATTAAGCATCTGGCTGCATTGGGAGTAACCTATCAAGTCAGGTTATTGCTGTAAACCGAGTAAATATCAAAATGTGGGCTAAGAAAGAAGAATATCGGAAGGATTTCGAGGCCAATACAAAAAAGTGAAAGAAGAACCAAAAACAGCTTTAGTGTGTGCTTTTGGCTCTGAATATCTCGTTAATAGTCGCTTGTAATTGGCAGGATATTAACGGTTCAAGAAGTCGACCGCTTTGTCTGGGAAGTCAGTAAACACACCATCGACTTTGACTTGGTTGTAGAAGACATCCAACATGCCATCAAAGTTATCAGCATAAGCTGGGATTCTTCCCGGGTCGGCACGGAACGTGTACGGGTGAACGTCTAAGCCCGCGTCTTTTGCTGACTTCATTAACGGTTTAATAATGATGTTATCTTTGGTTGATGCATCGTCCACCAACATTGGCTTCCAAGGGCCTATTCCTTCCGCATAAGTCGCCACTTTTTCCATGCCACCTGCTTCAAACATCCAGTCGTAACTGTACGGCGTTGCTTTGTCGCCTTGGTACGTCATGGTTTCATTCCAATCTGTATAAGCCATCAACTGAACGAGCTTAAGATCCATTTCCATCGCAGGCATGAGTTCATCATTGATGCGTTGAAGTTCATTGGCGTCAAAACACTGCAAATACACTTTGTCGTCTTTTGATAGGTAACCATATTGATGCAAGGTCGCAAGTACAGCTTTGGAGATGTCTTTGCCTTCGTGACGATGGAACCAAGGCGCCTTGATTTCTGGGTAGATACCTATATCGTAACCAAGAGTCTTATTCAATCCTTGGATCATTTCGATTTCTTCAGCAAACGTTGGTACGCGAAAATCAGACTGCCACATTGGGAAGCGCGTTGGGTACCCTGCCACTCTGTTGCCTTGGTCATCTAGGTTAAAGCCTTCGGTCACTTTTAGGGATTTGATCTCAGCGAGCGTAAAATCAATCGCATAGAAACGGCCATCTGAACGAGCACGGTCTGGAAAGCGATCCGCGACATCGGTAACTCGGTCTAGATAATGATCATGCAAAACCACCAATTGGTCGTCTTTGGTCATCACGACATCTTGTTCGATGTAGTCGGGTTTCATCGCATAAGCGAGCGCTTTAGCGGGTAATGTGTGTTCAGGTAAATAACCAGAAGCGCCGCGATGCGCAATCACTAAAGGATCAGCGAACGCATTTGCAGATAAACTTAGTGCTAATAAGGTCAGAGACAGTGACGTTGTTTTCATTATTGTTTCCCCTTGATAAAACAGAAGCAGGATATACCTGCCTCTGTTGTTATTTATAGATGTGATTCAGTAAATACACTACTGAGCTAGCGCTTCTTTCTCTCGTTCGAGATCTTTTTGTTTGTGGTGCGCACGTTCACCTAAGAACGCGTAAAGCAGACAGATGATTGAAGCCACACAAGCACCGACCAAAATAATGAAGCCGCCATCCCAGCCGTAATGGTCAACCATAAAGCCGAGTATTGCGTTCGCAGCAACCGCGCCACCTAAGTAACCAAACAAACCTGTTAGACCAGCCGCTGTACCTGCAGCTTTCTTAGGTGCAAGTTCCAGTGCATACAAACCGATCAGCATTACAGGGCCATAGATAAGGAAACCAATCGCAACCAGTGCCAACATATCAACCGTTGGGTTACCCGCAGGGTTCAGCCAATATACCAACACAGCGACTGTCACTAGAACCATGAACAAGATACCTGCAGGTGCTCGTCGACCTTTGAATAGCTTATCTGAAATCCAACCACACAATAAGGTGCCAGGGATACCTGCCCACTCATACAGGAAGTAAGCCCAAGATGATTTATCGACAGAGAAGTCTTTTGCTTCTTTTAAGTAAACCGGAGCCCAGTCGAGTACGCCATAACGGATAAGGTAAACAAACGCGTTAGCAATCGCGATTGACCACAACAGTTTGTTTGAGAAAACGTACTTAAAGAAGATCTCTTTCGCCGTCATTTCTTTCTCATGAGACGTATCGTAGTCGTCTGGGTAATCGTCTTTATGTTCTTCAATCGGTGGTAAGCCGCAAGATTGAGGTGTATCTCTTACCGTAAACCAAACAAAGACAGCAACGAGAGTGGCAAAAAATGCAGGAACATAAAAAGCGGTTCGCCAATCGTCGTTAAAAGCCCACAGCCCCAACAAGAACATCGGGCCAATCAAACCGCCACCCACGTTGTGAGCAACGTTCCATACCGATACGATCTCACCACGTTCTTTGCGAGACCACCAGTGAACCATGGTTCGTCCACAAGCCGGCCAACCCATACCTTGGAACCAACCATTCAAGAACAGCAGAATAAACATCGCAGTGATGCTGCCTGTTGCCCAAGGCATAAAGCCAAAGCAGAACATCACCAGTGCCGACATTAACAAGCCACCGCTGAGGAAGTAACGAGGGTTAGAACGGTCAGAAACACTGCCCATTAAGAACTTAGATAAGCCGTAAGCGATAGATACCGCCGCTAATGCAACCCCTAGCTCTCCACGGCTAAAACCTTGTTCAATGAGATAAGGCATCGCCAAACTAAAGTTTTTACGGACTAGGTAGTAACCCGCATAGCCAACGAAGATGCCGAGAAACAGCTGCCATCGTAGTCGTGTGTAGGTGCTATCGATCTTATCTGATGACAAGCGATCGATATGCGCCATAGGTTTGAATATTCCAAACATAGGAACCTCATAATTATTGGGCGAAGGAAGAATTTAAATGCTCGAACGAAAAAATTTATCGCTCATTCGAAATAAAGGGAATTGTATGTGCTTCATGATTAATTTCTGTGATAGAGGTAGTTATTAACAAAAAATAACTTTAAATACAGCATATTAGTTTCATTTAATTAGACTGCGCTTCATATTTTTGTTTGCATCTGCTTAATTAAACATCAGAACTTTCGAGTATGAGTAAATCCGAAAAGAGCGAGCGAACATAAATCAACCAACAACAACTTTGTTATTAGTGCGAATGCATAGTGAATAACAACAATTTTGGTTGAATCTGTGGAGTTATGAAGGTGGTTTGGGCTATTAGTTAAAGAAGTTCGCCAAAATCAATGCAAACAAAAAGGGTCTAGATTTCTCTAGACCCTTTTAGGTAATAACGCTTGGTGGCTTTATGTTGGCTAATTAAGCAAACATAGCTATTTACTCGAAGTATTAGCTAGCCACACGAAGTGATTATGCGTCTATGTAAAAAGCTTCTACAGTGCCTTTTAGAGTAATAAGCATTGGCTGACCAAAACGATCTAGCGCTTTTGGAGAAGGGATCTTAACCCAACCTTCGCTGATGCAGTATTCTTCAACATCAGTACGCTCTTTACCATTTAGACGAATGCCGATTGGGTATTCGAAACACTCAGCAACGTGGTGTGGGCTGCGTGGGTTGCCTGCAAGATGATCTGGTAAAGCTGGTCTTGAATTAGTATCGCTCATGTTCATTACCTGTATGTACGTAAATAAAAAAAGTGCGTCATTCTAGTCAATATAGGCTTTGTGCTCAACAACTGCTGCAATAAATCGTCTTGATCGTTTTAATCAACAGCGAGTTGTTTGATTTAAAGGCGATATCGACATGAGTTTCAACGAAAATTTAACAGGTTTACACGTTTTGGATGAAAGGGAAAAGTTCAGTACTCGAACGGCAGATAACCTAATATCAGGCTTTTATTCCGAGCTTATCGAATAAGCTCAATACTCATCACTTTATGGTTCGGTTCTGATTCGATATCGACAACTGACCAACCTAGCCCTTGGTAGAGTCCCATGATATTGGTGTACGCGTAGAGTTGAGTTTGCACTGCAGAAGATACTTGTCTGACACCACGATTTGCAATGCCTTGACCGCGCCATTGAGGGTCGACAAACACGGCGTTGATCCACACCACATCCCGAACTTGGTAAGGTTCTTGAAAATAGGAATACGCCAAGCCACCAATGACCACATTATCGCGAAGTACTGTTATTACTGGAGGGAGTTGTACGTTTTCTTTATAGGTATCTTTAAACTTGAAATCAGACCATTCGCTTTGAAATAAGCCCTCTAACTCATCCCAATAAGGTGAGGTTTCATCGCAATTTCTAAAGATTACTTTCTGCATTTGTTCGTCCTTTGAAAGGGAGCAATTCGGCTATCCTAGCCTTGTTCAATCTAAGTGTAGGTAAAGCTACTCTTCTTCGTCGTAATCGTCTGCTGGGTCTTGATTAATTTCTTCGCCGCATCCTAGGCATTCACCTTGTAGATCCGTAGGCATCACAATAATCAAACCACAATGCGGGCATAAATCGCCTTGTTGAAACATCCTGTATTCCTTCTACTTCATGGCTATTGCTTAGGATACTTCTGCTTACTCGCTTCTAACCAGTCGTGAATCACTTGGCGAGCGGATTCCGACGGAGGAGCATTTCGTTTTCCGCAGATTTGGTCAATCTCAAACGGAAATGCTTTGCTCGGGACGCGACGTAAACCTATGGTTAAACGCTGAGGCTTGAGCATGCGGAACACCACATAACGATCGCTCATGATTCGGTTATGGTACACACCAATACAGTGCTTCTGCTCGATGCCTTCGTGTTCAAGATCGTAATAATCCGTAAGCGGGTGAATGTTGTCATTACCGAGTAAAGGGACAGGATAAGGGATGTCTTTATCCATTGGGCGATTACCCTCCAAACGACGTAATTGGCGTTGCTCCGTCCAGCGGTCATGGAGCTGTTCAAACATCGCAAAAGAGTTCTGACTGGTAATAGCGCGCAGTGGATCATCCATCTCCAAATCTTGCCCTAGCAATATCGCATCTTGGAACATCGCCATCTTCGACGGTGCGTTAAGTCTGCCCTCTTCCACCATTGCAATCCCTAGCCTGCTACCAGTTAGAAATGGATGAACTTGGTCCAAACGCAGGGCTGTGTATCCAACTTTTGAGTAATGCTTAAACTTAAGAACTCGTCTTTGCAGTGGCTCGAGAATGCGAACAATGTGGTCGAGTTCATCACCAACATTGTAATGAAGCTCTAGCTTGTCGATGAATTTGAGTGTCGCCTTGCTGTCGTCTAAGCCCAACTTGGTAAGGATCTTCTTCTGCCCTAAGCGACTTAGTGCCAACGCTTTCTGATTATCGACACTGTATTTCATACAGATCAAAGCCAAAATAACTGGCCTTAATTCAAGCAGTTGTGCTGCCTCATAAGTGTTCGCAGCCAACCATAGCATTTGATATTGATACTCAGGAAAATCATCAGTGATTTCACGATAACGAGCAGGTAACGAATCTAACCAACGACCATTTACATCAAATTGTTCAACGAGGTTGAGACTTAAACCAATACCACCGTCGAGCGGGCGTCTACCATCTTCAAACACATGAAAGCCGACAAGCTTTTGAGACCAATCTCGGATCTCAATATCGTAGTCGAAACCTAACGTCCTAGTGGGAATGGTGAGTAGTGCTGTCATTGATGCCTCTTCGTTATTGGCGCATTAAACCGTAAAGCCTATCTAACAGAATAAGCTAGCGCTTCAACCACTATAACAACCTTTTGTAAATTTCTTATCAATCAAAGCGATATAAATACGATAGTGCTTAGAAGATCATTGAATGATGATTTTATGCAATATGAGATCTCTTCGATATCATTTGCGCTAGCAAAAACTATGCTTGTTATATAACTGATAACACGAGGCTTTAATTATGGAATACCGACATATTCTGGTCGCTGTTGAAATGTCCGACGACACTAAGATTCTGATTGATCGAGCTACCTTCTTCGCAAACAAACTAGAGGCTGGCATTTCGTTTGTTTATATCGACGGCACGCATGGAGAGATTTACCCTGAACTCGTTGATATTCAGGGAAATGAAGGCGATCTACCCATCAATGAAGATTCCGTTAAACATTTGAAAGAGTTTGAGGCATACGCTAAACACCCAATCAAGCACATATTCGTGGGAACGGGAGATTTGAATGATAAGCTCAAAAATACCATCGAGGTAAATGGCGTTGACCTACTACTATGTGGCCATCACCACGATTTTTGGCATAAAATCATTTCCCATTCGAAACAGATCATCGACACATCTCCAGTCGATATTCTAATCGTTCCAATGGATTAGATACTGCCGTTCGAACTTTAAAAACTTCCTGCATTGCCAGCCTCTATCGGTATTATTGGTTGGCTTCTATCCCTTCTTTAATCCTCTTCTTTCCCCAAATTCAACCATTACCCATTTGACGTAATCATTTGTGATCTTGTTTACTCATCCACTCGTAACCGTCTAATAACTAACAAATCACGAGTGCAAGCAATGAAAAAGATTGGTATCTATCTTTTTACAAACGACTTAAGAATCAACGACAATCAATTGCTCAATTGCGCTGCACAGAGCGTCGATAATCTCATTTGCGTGATTGTCGAACCCACTTTGTTTCATTTCTCTGCTGATTTCGCGCAAGAGCAAAGTTATGGCGCGCATCGCCAGACTTTTGTTTCACAATCGATAACTAACCTAGAATCGAATTTAGTTAAGTTTGGTCAGCAGCCTGTCGTGATTCACAGTAATCATTTAGAAACAGACGTAGCCGAGCAAACACTCAGCCAAATCATTGCTACACAGCACGTCACCCACTTTTTCGCCAGTGCACACTGCGGATACGACGAGCGACAATTGATTCATTCACTACAAAGTCGTCACCCTGACTTAATAACATGCTTGCCACATCACTCGACCTTGTTTGACTCACATGAGCTGCCGTTTGAATTATCAAAAGTCCCGAGCTCGTTTACCAAGTTTAGAAAGCTAGTCGGGCACTTAGACGTTAATCGCAATGAGACGGTTATTTCAGCTCTACCACCAGCAGTGAGACTAGCATCGACATCGACAATCTCATTATTCAGTTCACCAAATGATGAAAGCGCAGTAATAAGCGATTATTTGGGTGGAGAAGATGCCGGACTAGCGCATTTAGATAACTACTTCTCACATGATTACGCCCTTAACTACAAGCAGACTCGAAACGCATTTGACGGCATCGAAAACTCAACAAAGTTCTCGCCGTGGTTAGCACTCGGTTGCGTTTCGCCTAAAACGATTTATTGCCATTTAAAACAGTTCGAAGCCGATCATGGCAGTAACGATTCAACCTATTGGATCTACTTTGAGTTGTTGTGGCGCGAATATTTCTATTGGAAGTGTTTGTCATTGGGTTCGTCGTTGTTCGGTGAAACCTCAAACCATAAACTCGACTCTTCAGACTCCTCAGCGACGTTGAACCTGAATTTAGCCAAATGGAAAAGTGGCAATACCAACTACCCGATTGTCGATGCATGTATTCGCCAGCTTAACGCTACTGGCTACATATCCAATCGCGGAAGGCAGTTAGCCGCAAGCTGTTTGATTTACGAGTTGGGCATCGACTGGCGACACGGCGCAGCCTATTTTGAAAGCCAGCTTGTCGACTATGACGTGGCATCAAACTGGGGTAATTGGGCTTATATCGCCGGGGCTCTCAATCAACCAGCCCACAACAGCGAAACTAAAAACCAATCACAACCTAAATCACGCCATTTTGATTTAACTAAGCAGACTGAAATGTACGACCCAGACCATGCCTTCATCAATCAATGGTCAGGCGGTAACGCAATCTCAACAAGCCTCACAAACCAGGACGCATTATGAACTTTAAAACGGTACGACTTATATTAGGTGACCAATTAAATATTGAGCATTCTTGGTTTCAACAAGTTGACGATGACGTCATTTACATCATTGCTGAGCTAAAACAAGAAACAGATTATGTAGCCTCTCATATTCAAAAAGTGGCCGCGTTTTTCTGCGCGATGGGCTACTTCGCTAACGAACTCAAAGAACAAGGTCATCAAGTACTCCACCTAACTCTTGACGAGACAACGCAATTTGAAAACCTAGATTCACTTCTAAAGCACTATGTACACGAATTCGGCGCTGAGAAATTCGAATATCAAAGGCCAGATGAATATCGCCTTTTAGAGCAGATGAACAAGCTCAAGCTCACCAATGCAACCAAAGGCTGTTGTGATACGGAACACTTCCTCTTTCCATTTGAAGAGATCGAACAACAGTTCCCGAAAGACAAACACATCATGATGGAGCACTTCTATCGCCGAATGAGAAAGCGTTTCGACATTTTGCTAGAAGACGGAAAGCCCGTTGGCGGCAAATGGAACTACGACGCGAACAATCGAAAGAAACTCAAGAAACAAGACATCGAAAACCTGCCTCAGCCTCTGATGTTTACCAATGATATAACAGACATTTTGCATCGTATCGAGCGCCACCAAGTGCAAACCATTGGTCAAGTCGGTAGCCAGTTATTATGGCCGGTGAACCGAGCACAAAGTTTGTCTCTGCTCGCTCATTTCTGCCAAGTTTGCTTACCGTTATTTGGGCAGTTTCAAGATGCGATGACTACAGAGCACGACTCTAAATGGAGCTTGTATCATAGCCGTATCTCGTTCTCGCTGAACAGTAAACTCCTGAGCCCTAAGGAAGTGATTGGTGCTGCGTTATCAGCTTATCAAGTTCCTTCTAAGCCAAATGCACCCACTATCGATATTGCACAAATCGAAGGGTTTGTGCGACAAATTCTAGGTTGGAGAGAGTACATACGCGCCGTCTATTGGGCAAACATGCCTGCGTACGCCAATAAAAACCATTATTCAGCAACCAATAAGCTGCCCCATTATTTTTGGGACGGACAAACCAATATGAATTGCATGAAGCATGCGATTGACCAGTCCCTTGAGTTTGCTTACGCGCATCACATCCAAAGGTTAATGATCACTGGCAACTTCTGCTTAATTACGGGTATAGACCCCGACCAAGTAGACAGTTGGTACCTTGGTATTTACGTCGACGCGATAGAGTGGGTTGAAATGCCAAATACGCGAGGTATGGCACTGTTTGCGGATGGCGGGATCGTCGGAACCAAACCATACTCTGCCAGCGGTTCCTATATCAACCGCATGAGTGACTACTGCAAAGGCTGTCACTACAAGATAAAAGAACGCAGCGGCGAACAATCTTGCCCTTTCAATAGCTTGTATTGGCGCTTTATGAACCAACATCGCGATGCGTTAAACCGCAACCCACGTATGGGCATGTTATATCGCTCTTGGGACAACATGGACGAGCAATCACAACAAGCGATTCTCGATACTGCTGAACAACGAATAACAAACTTGGAGGACTTATAATGGTGGAGCAACTCAGATTACACATATTGGTGGTCGGTGGGAGCGGCGGTATTGGTTTCGCTGTGGTTAAACACCTATTATCTGAGCTCTCTCGGTTTGATTTTCTTGATGTGCATGTAGACGCGACTTACCACTCTCAACAGCCGGAACTAGAAAACAATCGCTTGAGATGGCACAAAGTCGATGCCACCGACGAAGCTGACATTAAGCGCTTGAGTTCTGAGTTTGAACAACTTGATTGGCTGATCAACTGCGTGGGTATGCTCCACACTCCAGATCTTGGACCGGAAAAGAACTTGTCGTCGATTGATCCTGAATTTTTTCTGAAAAACATCTCTGTAAATACCCTACCCAGCTTATTATTGGCAAAGCACTTCACACCGGTTCTTAGAACGAGCGACAATCCAAAGTTTGCTGTAGTTTCCGCAAAGGTAGGTAGCATTTCAGACAACAGATTAGGTGGTTGGTATAGTTATCGGTCATCGAAAGCGGCACTCAATATGTTCATCAAAACCATGTCGATTGAATGGCAACGCACCATTAAGAATGGCACCGTATTAGCGCTACACCCGGGCACAGCAGACACGGCTTTATCTAAGCCTTTCCAGACCAATGTCCCTGAAGGTAAGTTGTTTGAGTCGAGCTATGTCGCCCATCAATTGGTGGACATCATTCGCACTGCTACACCTGATAACAGTCGGCACTTCTACGCTTACGATGGTGAGCAGTTAAAGTGGTAGTTAATACCAGTGGCCGTCTTTCATGAGTGTTAAAAAAATAACCCAACAGAGTTGAGGCTCTATTGGGTTATTTTTTGAAAGAGCGCCTGACTTTTTAAGACGTATGGTTGATATCTAGCTAAAGATCAAAACTGATCATCACGATTACTCTGCCCAATTGAACTTGGTATCGTCGACACCTTCTTTCTCTTCTTTCGCTCGCTCGCGTCGGTGTTGTTCTTCAATTCGCGCAGCATCTATCTCTTGCATAATGGCTTCGATGTCTGCCAAATCGTCAGTTTCTGTAAACTCGCCCGTCAGCTTGCTGTCTGGCTTTAAGTCGCCTTTCTCGTAAAGCGCCCACATTTCCTTGGCATACTCGGTTTTCGCCAATTCAGGAGCAAACTGAGCGTAGTAGTCACGGATATTATTGATGTCACGAGCCAACATCCACTCAGCGTTGTTGTTCGCCGAAGCATCAACCGCTTGTGGTAGATCGATAATCACCGGACCGTATTCATCAACCAATACGTTAAACTCAGACAAGTCACCATGGATCAAACCAACGCAAAGCATTTTAACCACGTAAGTCATCATCACCGCATGATCTTCAATCGCTTGTTCTGGTGGCATTACAACATCGTTCAAACGTGGTGCAACATAACCATCATCGTCAGTGACCAGTTCCATAAGCAGCACGCCATCAAAGCAACCGTAAGGGACAGGCACACGTACGCCCGCTTCTGCCAGTTTATATAAGGCATCCACTTCAGCACTTTGCCAAACCTTTTCTTGTTGCTCTCGACCAAAGCCAGAGCCTTTTTCCATCGCTCGAGCACGGCGGCTATTTCGGACTTTTCGGCCTTCACGATACGCGGTCGCTTTTTTAAAGCTGCGCTGGCTAATTTCCTTATATACCTTGGCACAACGGATCGTATCGCCGCAGCGTACAATGTACACAGATGCTTCTTTGCCACTCATGAGTTGGCTTGTCACCTCGTCGACTAAACCATCGTCAACTAAAGGCTGTATTCTTTTAGGTATCTTCATGTCGTCTTTATACATGAGTTACCTGACAGATAAAATATTAACTCGTTAAATGAGTGGTTATTCTCAATAGATTCTTAAATGAAGGGAGATTATGTGGGTTTTGTCTTATGGCGACGACAACGTTCAGAGCAATAAATCACCTCTTCCCAACAACGTTGCCATTTTTTACGCCATGAGAATGGTTTGAGGCAAACGGGACATGTCTTGGTGGGTAGATGTGGTTTCTTGTGCATTGCCTCTTCCTTGTCTATGAATCCATTAACCTATTCGTTAACTAGAGATTCCCTATTACGTTCGATCCTGACATTAAGGGATGACGGCGAAGTGATTAATTACAACTTCCGACTCCGTCATCCTCGAGAAGGAGGAACGACTGAGTCGGGGATCTGCTTCATCTAGCTTTATTTCTATTTCTGCGCTGATGGAATATAGCTAGAACCTAAGCAACAACCTTATACTGCTTCTCCATCTCACTGACACCTAAGCCAGAGTGTTTTGTTACTTTAAGCTGAACAGGCACTCGCTCTTTCAGTGCTTCAACGTGACTGATGACGCCAATCATCTTGCCTGACGCATTCAGGTTATCGAGCGCGTTTAGGGCAATGTCCAATGTGTCGCTATCCAGCGTGCCGAAACCTTCATCCAAGAACAGAGAATCAATACTGGTTTTGTAGCTCACAAGATCAGAAAGCGCTAATGCCAACGCCAAGCTCACCAAGAAGCTTTCGCCACCGGATAACGTCTTGGTATCACGCATCACATCGCCCTGCCATGTGTCGAGCACTTGAAGTTCTAAGCCATCATCGGCTTTACGTTTTAGCTCATAACGACCATGTAAACGCTGTAGCTGCTTGTTCGCCAAATACACCAAGTTTTCCAGAGTTAAACCTTGGGCAAACTTACGAAATTTATCGCCGTTCTTAGAACCGATAAGTGAGTTCAGACGTGAGATATCATCAAACTCGACCTGCTGTTCGTCGATCTGCTTGAACAGATCTTGCTGATTACTGCGGTTCTGGCTATCCGTTTCAAGATTGGCAGAAATTGCGCCGATCTTTGTCGCATGGCTTTGTTGTGCGTTTTGACACTCAGTAGTCGCGTCTTCAACTTGCTGTTGGTCTTGCTCTTGCCATACTTTAGCGTTGGTGT
The DNA here is from genome assembly GCF_041469545.1 of Vibrio sp. 10N.286.49.C3. Taxonomy (NCBI): domain Bacteria; kingdom Pseudomonadati; phylum Pseudomonadota; class Gammaproteobacteria; order Vibrionales; family Vibrionaceae; genus Vibrio; species Vibrio sp. 10N.286.49.C3. Next base: position 78,822 of record NZ_JBFRKT010000054.1, on the reverse strand, counting down.
GTTTTTGTAGCTCCACTCGCGTCGCTTTGGCAGTGTTCAACCTTGCTTGTGCACTGACAATCGCTTCGTCCAAAGACTTCTTCAAGCTTTGAAGTTGAGTTCTAACCTCTTCATCCAACAACGCCGCTTCAAAATTTACCTCATCTTCGAATGGGCTCGTTTTCAGTGCTTGTAACCAAGCATTCGACGCTTGTGTGTAGCTTGATTGCTTACTGACCAACTCGTCCGAGAAACCAGTGTGTTTGGTTTGCTCAGTTCGATGTTCAAGTTCACAGCGGTTAAGCACCAACTGCGCGGCATCAAATGCACTAACCGCTTCTGTGACTTTTTGCTTCATCGCATTGCTGGTGGCTTGAATGTCTTTGTCACCAAACAACTCTGTTCTTTCAGAAACTACACGAGTGAGCTCTGACGCTAGAGACTCACTTTCTTGCGTGAGTGTCGCGAGCTCTTTCTCAACACTGCTTAGCTTGTCATCTAAGGTTTTCAATTCGGCATTTTGAGTGATCAGTTGCTTCTCAATATCGGCCTGTTGCTGTTTGGTTTGCTGCCATGTGTTTGATGCTTGCGATTTAGCAGCAAACCAATCATCAATATTTTCAAGTTCAGGCGCTTCAATAGCCGTTTGAACAATGCTCTCTTTCAGAGCGTTCCATTGCTGTTCTTTTGCTAGAGCTATCTGAGCCACTTGTTCGTTCGTGCTGTGATTTTGCTTATTCAGATCCGCTAAGCGTTGCTCGGCCAACTCGAGATTAGACTGCGCCTTGTCAGCCATAACACTTACAGATAAACGTTGTTTCTCAGCTTCAGCATAGAGCGCTTTCGCATCAGCCAACGCCTTGAGTTGCTGTGAGCTCTGACTTAGTTGAAGTTCACACTGCTGAGCAAAGGTCGCGACTATAGCTTCATTGCCCAAATCGTTAATCGTTAACAGTGCCAGTTCAGGAGCCATGCCAACGAAATCCGATAAGCTCTGTTGAAGCTTGCCGATTACACCTTGCCAATTCAGTTGAGCTTGTTGAATATCCGCTTGCGCACGTTGAATGTCATCGTTAAGCGCTGCAATCATAGGGGCCAGAGAATCTAACTGCTGACGATGCTCTTGGCCTTCTTTTTTGATGGCCGTTAACTCTAGGTTTTCCGTTTCTTTTTGAGCAACCAAATTTGCAATATCTTGCGACTGCTCAATCGAATGGTCTGTTGAACCACACAGTGGGCACTCAGTTCCAGATTCCAAAGCCGCACGGTATTTCGCCAATTCGCCTTCTTGATCAATCAATCGCGTTAGTCGTTCAAGAGACGTCTCTTTCTCTTTATATCGCTCGACTAACACTTCACGTTCTTTCGAAAGCTTATCGACCAACTGAGTGTTAGTTTGATGTGCCTGAGTTTTTGCGTGCAGCTGTTGCTGGGCATTTAGGAAACCACGGTTGATCTCAAGTAATGAGTGCGTATTGCGATTCCAGTACTCCAACAGATCTTTTTGCGCATTCAATACTTGTTCGCTGATGTTGCCTTGCAATGCTTCCCACTGTTGCTTTGCACTACTCTCTAGCACAACCAATTCACTTAAAGTTTTGTCTTGCGTTGCTTTAGCTTCTTGCGCAGATTTGATGATCGTTTGCTGTGCATCAATCGCAGACAAAGTTTGCTTCGCTGAGTTTAACTGTTCTGCATGCTGAAGCTCTAGAGTACGAACTTGCTCTACCTTTGCTTGCCACTGACCTAAGTATTTTTCCAGATGTTGGTCAGTTTGATGTGTATTTAAGTACTCAGTGCTGAGTTGATCTTGTTGCTTCAGTGCATCAATTTTTTGGACTAAAACAATCTGTTGATTACGCTGTTGCGTGTGTTGCTCGTTTAGCGTATTTGCTGCATTAAAGGCCGCAGTTTGCTTATCTTTGAGTACGGCAATTTGGTTATCTAGCGGACGGACAAGATCGATGATCTTCTCTTGATCTTGTTGCTCGGTTTTTACTTGTTCGACAATTGCACTGCTTTGAGTCAATTTAATTTGCGCGTCTTGCTTTTCTGCATCACGAACGGCCAGTAACTTAGAGCTGTTATCTAAGTGAGCTTGAGTAGTGTTCACCTCTTGTTCGCAACGCTTTAAATCTTTGTGCATTGGGCGCAGCTTTTCAGCCGGCTCACTGTTTGCCAAGCGCTCTAATGAAGGTTGATTACGGTCTAGTTCATCTTGAGCTGTTTTAAGATCGTGCTCACTGGTCGCGATAGTTTGCTCAGCTTTAGTTACGTCTTTCCACCAGCTTAGATGCGCTTGCCACTCTTTTAATTGCTCCGCTAAACGCTTCTGTTCCGCTTCTAACGTTTCTCGTTCTGCGGTTAGCTCTTGGATTTGCTCTTCAGACAGTAAGCTCACACCTTCTGCTTTGGCTTTAAGGTGATTAAGCGACTCTTCACTCGACTTGAAATGATCGTAGATGCGCTCAGAGATCAGGCTATAGACTTCTGTGCCCGTCAGCTCTTCAAGTAGCTCGGCACGGTCGTTAGCATTAGCATTTAAGAACGCCGCAAACTCACCTTGAGACAACATGATCGATTTAGTGAAGCGTGAGAAATCGAGACCCGTTACCTGCTCCACCAACTTTGTCTTCTTGGTCAACATAGTCTCTAAGACTTTATCGGTGTCCGCATCCGCAAATTCACACGTTGGCGTTTGTAATGCGCCATCGTGCTTTCCGCGAGCTCGCTTTTGGTGGAAGTTAGAGCGATACGTTTTGCCCTGCACTTCAAATTCAAGCTCAGCGAAACACTCACCCGTGCCACGCGTCATTAATTCGTTGTTGCCTTTAGCGATGCTCTTTAAACGCGGTGTGCGGTGGAACAATGCCAAACAAATCGCATCAAGAATGGTGGTTTTACCTGCCCCTGTTGGGCCAGTAATCGCGAACAGACCATTTTCTGCAAACGGTGATTGGGTAAAATCGAGCTTCCAACGCCCTTTCAAAGAGCTCAGGTTTTCAAATTCTAGGCTTAAAATCTTCATACTGGTTACTCTTCTACTTTGTTTGGTGTTTGAGCGCTTTCAGACACTTCAACCATCACTTGTTTAAACTTCACCGTCATTCGCTCTAAACGTGCTTTTTCAGAATCGGTTTCAAACTCTTCTAAGGCAATACGCTTGCTAAACACGTCCATCGGGCTCAGTTCAGATAAGGTCTCTGCCGACTCTTGCTCTAATGCTTGATTACGACGCTCTCTTGCGCGGCGCAGTTGAAGTACTTCCACATTCAAACCGTCAGTTAATGAGCGCATGCGCTCTTGTAGATCCGACAAGTAATCTTGCGCTTGCACTTCTATCGATAACCACACGCTTTGTTCGCTATCTAAACCTATGTATTGGTTCAGCTGAGATTCGATCTCGCTCAAGTCGCCTTTGATTTCAGCTAGAGGTTGGAATGTAGGAACGGGCAATTGACAAATGGTTCGCACGCCCTCAACAAATTCAACCACACATACCTGCTTTTGAGATTTAAGTTCGTCAAAGCTTAAAGGGATTGGTGAACCGCAGTAACGAATGTATTCACGCTTTGCCACAACTTGTGGGCGGTGGATATGACCAAGTGCAATATAGTCTGCGTCTGGGAAGCCATCAGCGGCAAAACCATCAAGGTTGCCGACATAGATGTCGCGTACCGAATCCGATTGTTGAACACCCATTGCCGTTAAATGACCAGTAGCGATAATCGGCATGTGCTCGCTGTTTTCAAACTCCGCACGTTTTTCTACAGCGGCATCATAAACACTTTGGTAGTGCTGTTTGATTGCATCGCCGAGTTGCTTCTGACGCTCAACGCCTGTGACGCCCGCCTGGCTGGTCAACACATCACGAGGGCGAATAAAAGGAATGGCACAAACCAGCGCTTCTACATCGCCGTTCTTGCCTTTTAGTTCGACAACCTGAGTCGCATGATCTTCATTGGTGTTCGGAATCACGTCTGCACCCATGTATTTGAGCAACTGTTGTGTCTCTTTAAGCACAGAGACTGAATCGTGATTTCCACCTAATAACACCAATTGGCAGCCGATCTTGTTCGAATCGACCACAAACTTGTTATACATCTCACGAGCGTAACTCGGCGGTGTGCTGGTATCAAAAATATCGCCAGCAACAATGATCGCGTCGATGTTGTGCTCAGTAACTTGCTGAAGTAACCATTGTAAAAACCGTTCATGTTCATTCTTACGGCTTTTATTGTAGAAGTTTTGGCCAAGGTGCCAATCGGACGTGTGAAGAATCTTCATTGCTGCTCACTGGAAGTCGGTAATAGCTTTAATTTACCAAAATAGTCGACAAAATACCCTTTTATAAGCTTGTGAAAACCAACTAATTTCAGGCTTTGGATCAACTATGCCCATAGCGTAACCAATCATTATTTTTGACATAAAAAAACCGCTCAACGTTAGAGCGGTTTTAATTGTCTGTGGCCTAAACTATACGCCATAAATTACTTAATCTTTATTTAGCGAGCTTCTGCTAGGCTTGCCAGGTAGTTATTCGTTAAATAAAAGCCGCTGAACTTGTCAATAAAGTCCGCTGGAACGGTTTTATCGGTCAACCCAGATTCAATCAGAGCCGCTTGCCACCTCTGTACTTTCGGGAAGCTTTCTAGCATATCGAAGCCTGAACGCCCTTTAATTACAAATGCTCGGTGTAACAGTGGTAACCAAGCGATGTCGACGTTAGAGATGTAGTCCCCTTTAAAGAACTCAGTATCACCCAGTTTTTTCTCTGCCTTTAGGAACGCCTTTTGTAAATTGGCTAAGCGTGTTTCAAAAGTCTCTTTGTCTTTACTCGCCATGGTGCCGCACTGTGCCATGTAATGTTTGCTCGCTTGATAAGACCAAGCACGGTCGAGTGCTTTCTGCTCGGGTGAAACCTCTTCAATAGGGGCATATTTATCGTCTAGGTATTCAACAATCGCATCAGACTCAAAAAGAACCGTGTCATTTTCTGTAATCAATACAGGAACCTGCCCGTTCGGTGAGATATCCAAAAACCACTGTGGTTTGTTATTCAGCTCAATGTACTCAATTTCAAACGGGACGTTTTTCATTACTAGTGAACCCATTACACGTTGAACAAATGGGCAGTTTTTAAAGCTAATCAATTTAATCATTTTTGCCTCCGAATCGGGTTAATAATTTCTTGTTACACCCCTAAGACGAACCCAAAATCCAAAAGACGAAGAATAATTCGTTATTTCACGAAATAATTTAATTTGTTGTTATCAAGACGTTTAAAACCAACAGAGAAATGCGAAATCTTTGCAAAGAATAATTAATAGCTAGGGAGGCAAGACAGAGGGATACAGTACTAATTACTAATTAACGAGCTAGCAAGCTAACAAGCCGTACTTTCCCCACCAGCGTTCAACTGATGAGGAGAAGTTAACGAAAGCAGAGTAAAACTAAACAACCAAAGATAGTGCAATAGATGCCATGATCACTCCTACAACAAACTCCAACATCTTCCATGATTTCGGGTTCTTAAACATTGGAGCTAAGAATCGTGCACCATAGCCAAGTAAAAAAAAGAACACGAATGAAGCCGATACTGCACCTGCACCAAACAACATTTGATTTGGTTGATATTGTGTAGAGATAGAACCAAGCAATACCACAGTATCCAGATACACATGCGGATTAAGCCAAGTAAACGCTAAACACATGGTAACTGCTTTGGTTAAAGAGCTTTTGGTTTCGACACTGGCTTCTAAGGCATGATTTTCGGTAAATGCTGAGCGAAAGCTCAAGAATGAGTAAACGCCTAAAAAGATAGCCCCACCGTAACGAGCAAACTGCTCAACTTGAGGGAACTGCTCAACGATCGCGCCAAACCCCGTCACACCAAAGCTAATGAGTAAGGCGTCAGAAATGGCACATACAGCGCAAACTGCCAATACGTGTTGGTTCTTAAGCCCTTGCTTTAAAACAAACGCATTTTGAGAGCCAATCGCAAGAATCAACGAAAGGCCAAGGGAGAAACCTGCTAAGTAAGTCGTCATCTAAAGCTAGCCTCTTAACGTAACTCAAAACTCATGAAATGACTGTGCGGATCTAACACATAATTAGCAAAAGGTTCACAGTAACCAAAGCCAAATTTTTGGTACAAATTACGCGCTGGCTTAAAGTAGTCTTCCGATCCCGTTTCTAGGCTAATACGTCGATATTGGCGAGCGGTTGCCGTATCCAAAACGTGCTGCAATAGCTTGCTTGCGACACCGGACTTTCTTGCAAACTGCGAGGTTCTCATTGACTTCAGTTCAGCGTGTTGTGTATCAAGCTCTTTAATGGCGACACACCCAAGCAGTTGGCTGTATTTCCAAGCACTGAAAAAAGTAATCTCTGGCGACTTGAGCCCCTCTAGATCCAGTGCATGAACGCTTTCGACTGGCGATGTCGCATACATATCAGCTAAATGCTCTTCGAGTAGCTCAATAACCTCTCCACCCGACAAATCATCAATTTTTATTTCCATAACTCTTTAATTATCCTTAATAATTTTTTTATCCGTTTTAGATACAGTAAAATTACGCTACCCTCAAAAAGTTGCGTACGGCACACTTTAATCACATAGTCTCGTGACGCTTGCCGTGTTAGGTATCTGATAGCTTTGTCGATATACAGCAGTCACAATTTATTTACGACACCACCATTTATTTAAAGCACCTGTTTTTGGTGAGAGGATATGTAGTCAGATCTATATGAGCATCCAACTAGATTTAACCACAGCCACCCCTAGGCAGAATTTCGACTCTGCACAGGGCTATATTACGCTGCAAGACCACCGTGTCATCGATGTCGACGAAAACATTGCAAAAATCTTCGGTTACAGTTGCCGTGAAGCACTTCTCAACAACGTCGATTTTGTCTACTCATTAATACCCAAAGATTATCACGGCTCTGTCCGTGAACGTTACCTTTCTGCGATTAAAGGCCAACTGGGAAAGGGAAAGCTTTATAAAGATATTCCGGTGAATAACCGCCTTCTCTCGCTGTTTAGCCTTGCTCAAGCGGTCAGAGTCAACGACCGCCCCGCTCTTCGTGTAATGATCATAGATATTACCTCAGTTGTTGCTTCAGAGCGTAAACATCAAGAAAAAGATCGTATGTACCGGACTTTACTCAATAGTTCGAAACAGGGCGTGCTCGTCCACCAAAATTTCAAGCCTCTAATGGTTAATCAAGCCTGGGTTGAAATGCAGGGTGCCAAATCGATAGAAGCAGTGCTCGCCATGGACTCAATCATTTCAATTATTCCGCCGGACAGTCGTATCAATGCCATGAGACGCAGCCAGAGTATTCTTGCCGGTGATACACCAAGCTTCAGTTCTGTGGTTGAAAACCAATGCTTTGACGGGAGTAAAAAACACTTCAATATCTACGACAACATCATCAATTGGGAAGGCGAAAAAGCGATCCAAGTGGTGGTAGAAGACGTTTCCGACAAGGTTAAATTAGAACAAGAGCTACTGCACCGCGCACTTCACGACGACCTAACACAAGTATTCAGCCGCAGTGCCATTTACGATTGGTTAAAAAAACCGTTAAAAGAACAAACTGAGATGTCTTGTTTACTGTTGGATATTGATGACTTCAAAAAAATTAATGACCAATTTGGACACAGTGTTGGTGACGAAGTGATTCGCACTCTCGCGAATACCATTAAGAAGCACGTCAAAGCCTTGAACGGCGTGGTTGGCCGCTGGGGAGGTGAAGAGTTTATCGTCTTCTTTCCAAAAAACCGAACGACTCATGGAACCATTTTCGACACGGCATACTCCCAAGCGAAAATTGTTGGTCAACGTATTTGCGAAGAATTTCGAACTCATCAATTCTTGGGATTTAATCGCACCAAGTTTCAATCAAGCGTCAGTATTGGCATTACCGACAGCTGCATCGTTCGTACCAACAACTCCCTAGATACGTTGATTCGAGTTACAGACGACGCGCTCTATCGTGCTAAATCCAACGGAAAAAATAGAGTCTCAGTAAACCACGAAGGTGCATGTATAGAGTGTGGCTCGTGAAACAATTGCTAAGCATCAAGAAAAGGTCATTTAAGCCTATAAGTTGACCCAAGATTTTCTTGTTATTTTTAAGTTCTAGTTTACTATGCGCCACCCCAATTTTTTCAGCAAATGCTGCAGGCAAACATGTCCGCCAACGCACTCTATACCGACCTATCCGGTTACTATGATTTAATGTGTGTCGATATTGACTACCAAGCGCAGAGTGACTGCGTTCGTAGGTTACATCAGATTTTTGGAAATGAAGGAAAAACACACCTCGACCTTGGATGTGGCACTGGACCACACGTTCGCCATTTTATTGATTACGGCTATCAAAGTAGTGGCCTTGATCTGAATAAACCAATGCTCGACATTGCTCAAGTTCGTTGCCCTGAAGCTAACTTTTCAGTACAAAACATGAGTAACTTTGAGGTCTCAGAACCGCTCGATCTTATCACTTGTTTCTTGTATTCCATCCATTACAACGACGGTATTGAGAGACTAAAAGAGTGCATTGCAAGCGTGCACCGAGCTTTGAAACACGAAGGTGTCTTCTGCTTCAACGTGGTTGATAAAGAGAAGATAAGCAATGACTTGTTTGTTCGACATACAGCCAACAAAGAACATGATGACTTTACCTTTCGCTCAGGTTGGTACTACTCCGGCGAAGGTAGTAAGCAAATGTTAAAGCTAAGTATCGAAAAAACGACTGCGGGTGAAACTCAAGTATGGAATGACGAACACCCTATGGTGGCATTCTCGTTTAAGGAATTGATCGAGATATTGAAGCCCTACTTTGAGGTTCATATTTTTGAGCACGATTATGACAAGCTGCTGCCTTGGGATACCAAATCAGGTAATGCTTTGGTCACTTGTGTAAAAATCTAGGTAAGCCAATTCCAAACGAATTAAACCGATACAAGCACACAAAAAAGAACCCACACTCGCCGTTCTCTTTATAGAGTATCGAGCCAATGTGGGTTCTTCGTTTCTATATGTATCTTGCTACCAAATCAAACACAGATTGATTAGAAGTCCGCTGTCATACCTACGTAGTAAGTACGTGGCTCTTCAACATAACCCATACTCTCTAGCTCTTGTGATACAGCTTCATCAGTCAAGTTAGTAATGCCTGCACGTACTCTAACTGAATCATTAATGTTGTATACGCCACCAATGTTTAAAGTAGTGTATGCATCTTGAGTCAAATCAGTTTCGATATTACGCTCTCCACGGTAACGCGCACTAATAAAGGCATTCAGATCGAAAGTTGGGCTCCAGTTCAGTTTAACTAAGCCTGAATGCTTGTAACGCTCGAGCAGTTCTTCACCCGTTGACTTATCTTCTGTGTCTAAGAACGTGTAGTTACCAGACACGCCCCACTCATCGGTAATCTGGAATTGACCCGTAAGTTCGGCACCTTGAACCACCGCCTCAGATACATTGGTATAAGTACGCTTCCCTTTCACATAGCCAGTAGAGCTAGAACTGTCTGCGCACCCTTTACCCGATTCAAACACTCCGCCGTTCTCGCAGTACGTTTCATCGCGATCAATAAGGTCATTGATTTCGTTGCGGAACAAGGCACCTTCAACATTCCAACGTGGTTGGTTGTATATTGCTGCAATTTCATAGTTCAAGCTCGTTTCAGGCTTCAGGTTTTCGTTGCCATATAAATCGCACGCTCCCTTACAGCTATTAACTGTGTAGTCGGCTTGGTTTTGAGTCAGCGAAGGTGCTTTGAAAGCCTTACCTACACCACCTTTGATGATGAGGTCATTAGTCGTTTGGTGAACTAAATACACACGCGGGCTGAATTCTTCACCGTACAATTCGTGCTTATCTAAACGTCCACCAATGGTTGCGGTGAGTTGTTCAGTCATCAACCACTGGTCTTGAACAAACAAAGCACCTTGATACGCTTCTGATGTACCGTTGATCAAGTTTTCTTTGTTGGTTAATTCGCTCAACTGGTAGTCCATACCAAAAGTTACGGTGTGACTATCACCGAGATAAGTCGTTGCTGACGCTTCTACTATTTGAGTTAGCTCTTCTACATCGCTACTGTAATTGTTACCTAGATCAGCGGCATCGTTGTCTGTCACGTTTTCACGAGAGTAACGAACTTGTGTGTCACCCCAGTTCCAAAAACCGCTGTGTGTAATCGCTTGACTGTTACGTACAACATTACTATCCACTAGGTTCGAACCTGTACCGTGTTCTGCTAAACCATCACGTTTATCGTCACTATAGCCAAGGTCTAAATCAATCGTCTGATTGTCTGTCATATTCCATGTCAGGTTGGCAAGCAAACTTAAAGTGTCGCGTTCCTCTAGAGCGGTAATATTTTCACGACCATTACCTGTATATGGTTGCCATGCGTCACGCGAGGTTTGATTTAAAGAAAAACGCGCAAACAACTCATCATCAATCAATGCACCGGACGTAGTAAAACCAACAGAATATTCTTCGCCACCATCTCCGTCTAATGGAGATGAAGTGTCCATGTTAATCGTTGAGCTCCAATCATTTTCTGGAGCTTTGGTGATGATGTTGATTGTGCCACCCATACCAGCTGAACCGTAAAGTGCAGACATTGGGCCGCGGATGATTTCAACACGTTCGATTGACTCAGCTGGAATAGTCGAGAGATCGAAATCGTTACCACGAATGATGGCACTTGCAGAGCTTAAGCGACGGCCATTCACCATGATAAGCGTATAGTCTGAATCCATACCACGAATAGAGATCATCTGACGGCCAGCACGTGTGCTATCAAAATCAGATTCCACACTCGTTGATTCTGCAACGATGTCAGCCAAAGTGATTCCAGGGCTGTCTTCGATGTCTTGAGCGGTGATAACCGACATTGAAGCTGGCACTTGTTTTAGAGCCATTTCAGTACGAGTTGCCGTAACAACCATTTGCTCATCTGTCGCTTGCGCTTCTTTTTGCGCTAACACGTTAGCCGATAGTGAGGTGCAAATAACAGCTACTGCGACCGAAAGGGGTTTACGAATCATAAGAGGTTTGCGAACTATAAGGTGCTTGCGAACCAAAAGAGGCTTGCGAATCAAAAGAGGCTTGCGAATCAAAAGAGATTTCTCAGGCATGATATTTATTCTTATATGTAATTAGTAATGATAATAGTTTGCATTAAACAGCCAGTTATCACTCCAATCAACGAAAGTTTCATGCTGAAAATTCATTATGATTATTCATTTATCAAATAACGTAGACAACATATATTCAATTCATTAGCATTAAGCCAGTAACATTCATGTGCCAGATAATCTAGGAGTATGTCTCTTTAAATAGTTCACGAATCCAACGGCACATAGGGTCATTGTGGAAACGTTTATGCCAGTAGAGATATACGTCTTCTGATGGGCTCCTGATCGCTTTGGGTACGCGTTTACAAACGAGGTTTCTCTGTTTTGCTGCTTGTTGAGCGAAAGGTGTCGGCAGGTGAAAGATGATATCGGTCGCTTCAGCCATATCTGGAGCGACGTTAAAGTTAGACAGTTGAATCGGTATCGATAGCTGACGCTGCTTATCGATCAAGCCCAAATCTTTGAAACGACTTTCAATCGAGAGCTTCTTATCCCCTTGCAGTGAGATCTGGCCGAGTTGGCTACTCAATAAATCATCAACGGTGATCTCTTTATCCGCCAGAGGGTGGTCTTTGCTCATCAATAACCGATAGTCGCGACTGATTACGAACATTCGATACAAGTTTTGTTCAGAACTTAATGGTTCATGCGTCGACAATACAAAGTGCGCATCACCTGATAACAGAGGTTCAAAGTGTCGTTTAGGAATCGAGTCGATATCGACAACCATATTCGGCGCTTGCTTGCGGATTTGTGCCACCACTTTTGGTAACAAATGCGAGACTTGCGGAACCAAGCCAAAGAACCGAACGGTACTATTGCTCGTCTGCGGTTCAAATACGTCTCCATGGACCAATTTCTCAAGGCGTGTGAGCACAGAGTTGAGGTCTTGCTTAATGACTTCTGCTTTCGGAGTTAACTCATACCCATAGGCTGCGCGGACTAACAAGTCATCGTTGAATACCGTTCGTAGTTTTTGTAGTGAACGACTCACCGTCGGTTGGCTCATGTCTAGCGCCAAGGCTGTGTTTGATACGTGCTTCTCTTCAAGAAGGTGTTTAAGAATAACGAGTAGGTTAAGGTCGACCTGGGCAAGATTCATTATAAGGATATTCAAAATACTGAAGATTCAATATGCGTATAGTGCTATTTCCCCAGAATTAATACAATTGATAATCACTCTTACTTTGATGTCATACAATGTGAAGTGCCGAATTTGATGCTAACTAAGTTTTTGAAAGGCTTATTTGGGTGACTTTAGACACAAAAAAAGAAGCCAAATGGCCTCTCTTTACCCTATTCACTCTCGCTACTATTTTAGTTAGCGCTCAACACTCGGCGAATAATAAGCGTCCAACAGTGAAATGAAATTCCCTCTATCAAGTTCGCTAAGTTGATTAATGCCAGCCGCTGCTTTTCTTCCTCCGCCAGTTACAAAGCTAGAGCAAATTTCATCTGCGCCTGTTCTATTGGATAGTGGTGCTCTTAGGCTAACAGTATAAGATTCGCCATCTTGGTTTTTCGTTAATACTGCTTGCGCTCGGTTTGGATCTTGATTCACGATCTCATTGCCAAATACACCGCTGATACGTCTTGCCCAAGTCTCACCGGGCAGTTCAAACACACGTGCGACTTTACTTTCATAAACAGGGGCAAGGTTTGATAGTTGCTGGCGGTCATTTTGGTAAGCAGCTCGTAGTCGATAAAACACCGAGTCTGTGTCATCAAAAAGATCAAACGGATTCGGATATTGATAAAGGGTTTGGTAGAGCTCAACTGGCGTGAAGTGCAAATCGCTCAGTGATGTACCGTAGCCGTTGTAATTAACCAAGGTACCTAGCTCTTCTAAGAACTCAATTTGTGATTGTTCGAATCCATTTTCATCAGCTAACTGTGCGGCCACTACTTTTAAATTATCACCAAAGGCCGCCGCGATTGCCCAAGCTACGTGTGCACCATTTAGCTTCTGGTTAATCAGTAAACTCGTGCAGCTCTCTGGCGAGGTGTCTATCAGAGTGTCTAAATGCTCAGAGATTGGCACGTCCCCTGTTCGATGGTGATCGCAGTAAAACACATCGATGTTGGCATCTAACAGTGAGTGCAATGCTGGCAGGTTCTTCTCCATCGACACATCAAGAACGGTAACGGAAGAGACATCATTTGGATTGCCCGGCTCTATGATTTGACTGGCAACTTGAGAAACCAACTTAATATCACGCTTTACACCGGTGACGAGCACGCTTTTTCTCGGTTCACTTAATCGCAGTTGTAACAACGCGATGATGCCGTCTGCGTCTCCATTGAATACGTCGTAGTGCATGCTATTCCTCTTCCGTAAGATTTAACGTTTATTTGAAACGCGCCAAAGATATGGCTCACGTCAATGCGTTCGTTCATCGTTAGTCTGTCATTATTTTAGTTTTATTCCACAGATACTTAAGTCTATTTTGTAATGCCTTATTCTTATTTCTATCGATTCAGGAACTTGCCTATCCTTCAGGCACAAAAAAGGCGCGAATAATTCACGCCTTTGTTTTATAGCCGCTCTAGAAATCTTATGACGTCTTAAACTGCGCTACCGCTTGATCCATATCGTTCGCTTGCTCAGCTACTTTATCGACTTCGACCAAGCAATGCTGCGCCGAAGCGTTGTTATCATTCGAGATGGTATTCAACTCAGTAATTGAGTCACTCACTTGTGTCATTACGGCACCCTGCTCTTCAATCGCTGAAGCAATACGTTCTGAGTTGCCTTGAATGCTTTCCATATCACTCAAGATCAGTTGCAAGCTTGCATCCAGTTCTTCTGAATCTTTAAGTGTCAGCTGGCCTTGTTGATTACACTCGCCAATCTCTGTCATAGAAGCATTCATTTGGCTCTGGATTGCAGTGACTACACTTGTGATTTCAGTGGTTGATTGGTGCGTTCTGCTTGCTAACGCTCGGACTTCATCCGCAACAACGGCGAAGCCACGACCTTGCTCACCAGCACGAGCGGCTTCAATGGCTGCGTTCAGTGCCAATAAATTAGTCTGTTCCGCAATACCTTGGATAATGTTAACGGCACTACCAATTTGATCGACATGGTGATTCAAAGAACTAATCGAATCTTGGCTACTTGAAAGGCGTTCAGACAACTGGGTAATGTTATTTATAGTATCGACCACCACTTCACGACCTTTGTCAGCATTCACTTTCGCTTGATGAACGCCTTCAGCGGCAACCGATGTACTTTCTGATATCTCCCCAATAGTCAGTACCATCTCTTGCACTGAAGTTGTCATTGTTGAGGTGTGGTTTGCTTGAACTTCGAACTGTTTGATGACCGATTCTAGCTCGTCATGCATGCTCGACGTACTTTGTGTCAACTGATGTGACTTAGATTGAGACGTCGCAATCAATCCTTCAAGCTGGTCTAGCAGTTGATTGAAGTATTCGCCTAGCTTACCGAGTTCGTCTTTGCCATTCTCCGTCGCACGAATAGACACGTCGTTCGAGTCGACAATATTACGGATCACAGTAAGTAGAGATTCAATCTTACCGATGATTGAACGTACGATTAACCAGCTGAATAGAATGATCGCCACTAACAGTGTGACGCAAAGGGTGTTGTTGATCAGCGATAGTTTATCCATCTCTTGTTGCGCCTGTTGATCTAACACGGCCGAGAATTCTTTGAATTGAGTCTCGATAACGTGCGAACCTGTGCGCGCTTGCCCTAGTAACCCTTCGTTATGTTTTAACCCTATCACTCGTTTCTGATCTACGACTTGACGAGCTGCTTCTATCAAAGCAGCTGAGCCACCCGCATTAGAAGTAATAGACAGAACACTTGGGTCGAACTCACCCTTCTCGATCAGATCATTGAAGAGATACAGCTCAATTTTTTGTTCAGCACTCGCGGTGGCGCTGATGTTATCGAGTACAGTATGAAATTCCCCTAACAATCCTTTGTCTCGTGCTAGTCCATACACTTGGCTGGCTTTAACAAGGTTAACAAAGCTTGTGTGGTACGTTTCGATATCTTCACGCAAATGCGTACTGTTGGCCAAACCCAGATCATTCAGCACAGCATTAAGCTCAGATTCAGACGCTAAGAATTTTTTGTAATTTACGTCGAACTTGTCGAGGTATTTCAGATCACTGCGAAGTAAGAAATCTTTCTCGTTACGACGAAGGTTGAGCAGTCGCACTTCAAGTTCTTTGGTAATTTGTTTGGCTTCGCTCATTTTAGCGGTGGTGTCCGCAAATTGAGATGTGGTAAACAACAATGAAATCATGCCGAAGATGGAGAACACCCCCAACGAATAGAGCTTTTTCTTTATATTCATATACATGGCTCGTCTTTACTAAATTAACTATAAGTATCTAATTGATCGCATCAAAGCATGGATATACGGCTAGTGCGATCGAGTTATTGTTATGATTTTTTATCAGTAATGGGGTTGAGTTTTTGCAGCGGCCCCGCCCGCCAGTAGTGACATCATCAATACATTCAAACAAAGAAGACCCAACCCATTAACGACAGATTAATCAATAACACATTTTCGCTACATGTACATTAATAGAATTATAAAACTGAGAGACAGATATTTGACGGGGTATAAATAGCTGAACGCCTTGCTATTAAGGCTTTGAATTAAAACAGTTTGGGCAATTAATGATCTGACGGCTGTGAATGACATTTTTTTGGCTCATCAGCGGAGCAAGAACGAAGAGCAATATTGGGAGGTTTTGACTTTTTTTTGAAACGGTGAGTCCATCGATTAGTGATTGTATAGTCGAGAGAAAACGGCGAAAAAATGGACCTACTCAATTCGAGTCAGGTCCATTTTTAGATTTCTTAATCAATCGCTTTGCAGCTAATAAGTTAGGGTTTGAACTTAAGGCTGACTAAAACGCTTTTACCATCTTAGATAGGCACTTCAGTAATACCACTTTCTCATCTTCTTCGATGTCTTGCGTTAATTCATTAACTAGGTTCAAGTGAAGCTGATTGTGGTGAACGTGAATCTTCTGCCCTTCATCAGTTAATGCAACCACAATTGCACGACGATCCGTTGGGTGTTCATGGCGTTCAATCAATTCGGCTTTAACCAGCTTTTCGATTTGAACGGTCAATGTACCCGTGGTGATGCCCAGCTTTTCAGCGAGCTCTTTCATTCTTAACGCGCCATGCATACCAAGTACTTCAATAGTGTGTACTTGAGCCAGGGAGTAACCCGTATCTTTGACTACAGACTGTTCCCACGAAGACATTTTATCGTAGAACTCAGTCAGTATTTGGTTAAGCTGTTCTATATTTCGCATGGTCGTTTGAATGCACTTCAAGAGTAAGATGATTAATCTTATCAAACTTGGAGAGCATTTGTTTATATTCAGACACGGTTTTATCACTGTTTGATTCAAGAGTAATCGCTGCTGAATAGTGATGTCCACTCACCTTCCACATGTGTAAGTCGGTTACGGCTGCGTAAGGAGCTAAAGCTTCAGTGATTCCGTTACGGTACTCATCATCAATATTCTGATCGAGCAAGATTGGACTTGTTTGCTTCATTAGGTTCATTGTCCATTTGGCAATCACGACAGCACCCACCATGCCCATTGCTGCATCTAACCAGTTCCAACCGTAAAACTTACCAAATAGCAGCGCAACAATAGCCAACAGTGAAGTCAAAGTATCCGCCAACACATGCATGTAGGCTGCGCGTAGGTTGTGATCATGATGGTGTCCGTGATGCTCAACATGTTTATGACCATGGTCGCTGTCGTGATCATGACTATGTGAATGACCGTGCGAATGGCCATGGTTCTTACTATGATCATGGCCATGCTCGTGTCCGTGATCATGATGGTGATCGCCGAGTAAAAACATACTCACTACATTCACGGTTAAACCAATACAAGCAACGATGATCGCTTCATTAAACTGAATCGCTTGTGGGTTAAATAAACGATGCACTGATTCAACCAGCATTAATAATGCCACAATACCCAATGCAATCGCGCTGGTGTAGCCCCCTAGCACACTAACTTTGCCAGTACCGAAAGAGAAACGTTCGCTCTCGGCATGCTTCTTCGCATAACGGTATGCAAATAAGGTGATACCAAACGCTGCAGCGTGCGTCCCCATGTGCCAACCATCGGCAAGTAACGCCATAGAGCCGTAAATAGTCCCCGCAACGATCTCAACAACCATGGTGATGATAGTTAACAAGAGAACGTAGAAAGTACGCTTTTCACCTTGGCTGTTATGTGAAGAAAAGTTGTGTTGGTGACGTGTTGGAAAACTAAAAATGGCGTCCTTAGCTGATGTTTGCGGTTAGATGATCGTTGTTAATAAAAGCCCTTTGATTGACAAGTAATTTGACAATCAAAGCAATTGGTTGAAATTTAGTTTGATCATCAAACTTTGTCAACGGCGAATTTGATTTTCGAAATGGGACGAAAATCAATAAGGCTCACTTAATCAAGAAATAAACTCTGGGCAGGTCTCTGATTTTGAGTAAAACACTAGCCCTAATCACGGCTCCACTATTCTTCTAAGTAACTAGAATTCATACCCAGTAGTCCTCTGAGTTAATACAAAATTGGTATTTTCTTTCTAAACAAATAGAAACTAAAGAAAGGACATTACCTTGACTAAATTAACCAAAACCGTGTTAGCAATGAGCGCACTCAGCGTTGCTCAAGGCGTCGCTGCGGCAGACCAACCGAACATTCTTGCTATCTGGGCAGATGATCTTGGTTACTACAACACGAGCGCATACAACCGTGGAATGATGGGCTACGAAACGCCGAACATCGACCGTATTGCCAACGAGGGTGCTATTTTTACGGATATGTACGCACAACAATCTTGTACGGCTGGCCGTGCTTCGTTCGTGACGGGGCAACACCCATTCCGTACCGGCCTACTTACTATCGGTATGCCAGGTTCTGCACACGGAATTCCTGACTGGGCTCCTACCATTGGTGATGCTCTTAAAGAAGAAGGTTACGTGACGGCACAATTCGGTAAAAATCACTTAGGCGATCAAGACAAACACCTTCCTACAAACCATGGTTTTGATGAGTTCTTTGGTAACCTTTACCACTTAAACGCGGAAGAAGAGCCTGAAACCTACTTTTACCCTAAAGACCCAGAATTCAGAAAGAACTACGGGCCTCGCGGCGTTATCAAAGCAACCTCTGATGGCAAAATCGAAGATACGGGTCCACTGACTCGCGCTCGTATGGAAAACATCGATGAGGACTTTACCGAAGCGGCTATCACGTTCATGGAGAAATCTGTAAAAGAAGATAAACCGTTCTTTATCTGGTACAACTCGACTCGTATGCACGTTTGGACTCGTCTGAACGAACATTACAGCGGTATTTCTGGTCAAGGTATCTACGCTGATGGTATGGCTCAATTAGACGACAACGTGGGCGCGTTGCTTGATACTCTTGAACGCTTAGAAGTTGCAGACAACACGATTGTTATCCTTTCTACCGATAACGGTGCAGAAAAGTTTACATGGCCTGACGGCGGTACATCTCCTTTCCACGGTGAGAAAGGCACAACTTACGAAGGCGGCATGCGTGTTCCACAAATCGTGAAATGGCCTGGTGTAATCGAACCTGGCTCTGCGGTCAATGCGCTAATGTCTCAAGAAGACTGGTTACCGACACTAGCTGCTGCTGCCGGTAATGACTCTATCGTTGAAGACCTTAAAGAAGGTGTTTCTCTAAATAATACAGATTGGCGTGTTCACTTAGATGGCTCGAACTTTATGCCATATTTTGAAGGAGAGGCTGAAAAGTCACCCCGTGAAACTATCTTCTACTTCTCTGCAAACGGTGACTTCAATGCGCTTCGTTGGAACGATTGGAAAGCAAGCTTCGCTATGATGGAAGGCACAATGCAATCGGCTATCCGTCAAGCTCCTGCTTGGGCTTCAATTACAAACCTACGTATGGACCCGTTTGAAACCGCAGCGAAAGAATCTGGCATGTACACTCGTTGGATGGTAGACAACATGTGGTTATTCGTACCAATGTCTCAAGAAGTGATTAAGTTCATGGGCTCTCTAAACGATTACCCAATGCAACAAGGCCAAGGCTTCAGCGCCGCAGAGATCAATTACAACACGCTAAAAATGCAAAAGCTGATTCAGCAGATGCAAGCACAAAACGCGAAATAGCGGAGCAAGGGTTAAACAGCGAAGCAACAGCTAGATAACCCGGCTACCGACCATTAAAGATAACTGACTAATTAAAGCCCCACTGGGGCTTTTTTTGTGAGGCATCAACAATCTTTTTTCTAAACCATGAATGCGCCATATCTGCATTACGACTCTTGTGCCACACCAGATATTCAGTACCAAGATCCGATTCAAACGGTAAAGGCGACAGCTTAAAATCATCCAGCAAACCATACCTTTCAAGTATCGATTTCTGACTAATACAAAGCCAATCCGTTCCTCTTACCATATCAAGCATTTCAAATGGGCCAGGCGCCTTTCGTGCAACCTTTCTACTCTTCGCATACTTACTGGTTTTGGTTAACGGCGATTCTTTGATATCCCACATACTATGAAGAACATGCTTCTCTTCAAGGTATTCTTCCAACGTAATCTCGTTCCCTAATCTAGGGTGGTTTTTATCATAAGCAACCACCATAGGTTCGTTAGAGAGCTGAATACATTCCATTGCCGGATCGTTGATAGGCGTATGGACTATACACAAATCATATCGGTGTTGGCGAAGGTCTAGAATGATGTCTGCAGTATAGTAAGGGTCAATATGAAGACCTATATCTGGCGTTTCCGCATAGAGGATATCGGATACACGCTTCATCAATGAATAAGTTGCACCACTAATGCAAGCGACGTTAAACGACCTTTCAATTTTTGTTGGGTCGAACTTTCGCTTACTCGGGAAAGTCGATTCAAAGGCATCGTAGGCCTGTTTTATCTGAGGGTAGATGTCATAACAAAAACTGCTCGGTCTATAGCCTTCCTTTGTTTTCACAAACAACGGGTCATCATAGGTTTCTTTTAGTCGGTTAAGCGCCTTACTAATTGCGGGCTGAGTAACGCCAAAACGTTTCGCGGTATTCGAGATAGAGAGCTCTTCCATCATGACAACAAAATACGGGATCAGACTAAAATCAGTGTTTTTCATGTTCTATTTACCAACTAGCGTACTAAATTAACTTTCATATCATTGAATTATACCGTATCAACCAAGCACTTCATTAGCGACCCTTTTATTTTGGGAAGTCACCTACGAATTATCATGCTAGAAAACGATGATTAACAGAACACAAAAAGCCCACACTTGGCAGGCTCAGGTAACTCAAAGTCAGTGATGGCGTTTATTTGCTTTGTAACAGAGTAATCTCATCATTCACCCAGCCTAATAACTGCTTGGTCGCTTTAGACAACACTTGGTTCTGCCGAACAATATAACCAAGACTGGTGCTAGAAAAGTTCATCAACGGTGTCACTTTCGAATGCAGATGCTGCTTGGTGGATACCGCAAATTCAGGAACAATCGCCACACCAAATCCCGCTTCCGCCCAGTCGATTTGAGCATCGACACTCCCTACTTCCATCACCCTATAACTCGGTAGATTAAGGCTCGGTAAACCTTCATCAATGAAGTCACGCGTTCTCGTATCGTGGCCAAGTAGAATCAAGGTGAGTTCTTCGTCAGAGTCTTGGATATCAAACCCATCGCCTAACGCACACCATGAAAGCTCTTGAAGCTTAGTAAAATAGAGCGACTCGTTGTGTTGCTCTTTGGCAATCACAAAACCAAGATCCGCCTGAGCGTTCTTAACTAAACTCGACGCCTGAGATGAGGTGGTATTCAACAAGGTAAGGTCAATACCCGGATACTGCGCTTTGAACTTCTGAAACGGGCGAATCAACAAGAATCGGGAAATGATGTCACTTACGGCAATAGTTAACGTCCCTATTTTAAGGTCGTTAATGGCGTTGAGATCGGCCTGACAAATCTGCAGTTCGATTAGCGTTCTTTTGCTAGTTTCCAATAGCCGCTCACCCGCTTGAGTCAATTGAAATGGACTTCTCTCTATCAACTTTATGCGTGTTTGTTGTTCTAATTGTTTTAGGTGCAAACTCACATTGGGTTGTGTCATATGCAGTGCATTGGCTGCTTTTCCGAAATGCTTATACTCCGCTAGCGTCACAAACGTCTTCAACAAATTAATATCGAGCATCATATCCCTCCCAGGTTTTTTACATGATATATGAAATCCTTATCAAGATAATAAAGATAATTAATTTCTCTTATCCACTTTGTAGGCCTAACATGATTTCTCAATCAGTCAGGAGAAAAATTATGCCATCTATTGTTGTTGTAGGCGCAAACTGGGGCGACGAAGGCAAAGGCCGTATCGTTGATTTTTTAGCAGACCAAGCTTCTGCTAGCATTCGCTTTCAAGGCGGAAACAATGCCGGCCATACCGTAGTAAACGACTTCGGTACATTCAAACTGCATCAACTGCCTAGTGGTATTTTTAATCCTGATTGTACGGCAGTTCTTGGCCCTGGCATGGTGATCAGCCCTGCTGCGCTAACTCAAGAAATTGCAGAAGTACAAGCAGCTGGCATCAAAGTGAAAATGGCGATTTCAGACCGTGCGACACTTTGTCTACCTTTACACGCGCTTGAAGACACACTTGAAGAAGAACGTTTAGGCGATGGTGCTTACGGTTCAACACGTCAAGGTATTGCACCCGCTTACGGCGATCGTGTGATGAAGAAAGGCATTCTTGTTGGCTGGTTGAATCAACCTGAAATTTTGGAGCAACGCATTCAATTCTTACTTGATTGGAAGATGCCTCAACTTAAAGCGCTATACCCACAATGTGACTTCTCTCAGACTGCTTCTGAAATGACAGAATGGCTACTTGAAGTAACTAAAGCGTGGCGCCCATTCATCTGCAACGTAACTGAGCCGCTTAAAGCACTTCAATCACAAGACGCAAATCTACTGTTTGAAGCTCAACTTGGTGCAGGCCGTGACCTTGTCTATGGTGAATACCCTTGGACGACGTCTTCTAATGTAACCGCAGCTTATGCAGGCATTGGTAGCGGTTTACCTGCCCTTCGCCCTGAGCGTATTATTGCCGTTGCTAAATCGTTCAGTTCGTCTGTTGGTACTGGCACGCTAGTAACTGCTATGGAAGAGCAAGACAGCTTCCGCGAAAGCTCTAACGAATACGGCGCAACAACAGGCCGCCCACGTGATATGGGTTACTTCGACGCGGTAGCAACTCGCAACGGCGTTGACCTACAAGCTGCAACGGAAATCGCACTGACTAAGATTGATTCCCTGTCTGGTTTATCTGAACTTAAGATCTGTACCGCTTACTCTGGTGAGCACACTGAAAACCCGATTTGGCCACAAACGGCTGAACTAAAGCCTGTATATGAAGATATGGCTGGCTGGGATGAAGACATCACGGGTTGCCGCACGTTTGAGAGCCTTCCTCAAGCAGCACAAGATTACGTTACGCGTATCGAAGAGTTGATGGGCGTGCCAATCGTGATGGTGTCAGTAGGTCCAGAGCGTGAGCAAATGATCATTCGAGGCTAGAGCTCTACTCAAGTCTTTCAGCTAAAGCGGTTGTTTTGGCTGAAATACGACAGACACAAAAAAGCCCACACAAATGAAGTGACCAAATGACGTTCAAGAAAAGTGTACTAAGCCAGAACGCCAATAGAAACATTAGAGGATGGAAAATCAATCTGGGCTGAAAAGCATCTAGCCCAGATATAATCTGACAGGCACCGAGTCGAAAAGTGAGTAACTGTCAGATCAGGTCTGAAATAGTACGATTTACAACCGCAACATATTGCTTCGAAAAACAGCTCCTAGTTGATGACTTAAGCCACTAAATTTTCAACTGTTCTTAACCTTGTAGTCCCTAAAAGCGTCTCTTAGTTTTGCAACCGCTTGCTCTTCCCTATCATGGTCAAGCGGTGTAACTCCCATTAGTCTATGGCGTTTATGGTGGACAAGTATTTTCTCTAATGAAGCACCAGAGGAATTACTAAATAAAAACCTATTTTCCTTACCCAAGTCAGCAGTCATACCAATAAACTCTCTACCGATTTTTATGCCTAGGTTGTTTTCATACAGTTTACACTCTACTGCAATTACAACTTTATTCTTCTTGGGGTGTACTCCGTGAGCCCTACAAAACCTAGCTTCGCTCTGATCTATAACAGCTACATCACACTCATGAATTACTCCAGCTAAACCTTGAACATAAACCCCAACATGAACCTCTAGAGTCGGTGCAGAGGTAAATGATATTAAAGCATGAGTAAAAGCGTTTGCGCTCGAATAAATAGTTGCCGGAGAGCTTCTAAAAATGAGAGTGCTTGGATTTTTCTGATTTCGATTATCTTCAAATGATACTGTAGCCCCTTCTGCTTGAGCAGCTTTAATAACCAGAGAGAACAAATAGACTTCATACGCATCATGCGCATGGTTTGAGTGATGAACAGGAGCATGCGCCGCCAACGTCGAATCATATGCCGTTATCAAATCTGTAATATTAGGTTTACTCGCAAACACGATCTACCTCCAATAGAAATCGATCAAAACGTTCCTGACGCGTTTTTAGGTCATCCTGAATTTCACGCCATTTCAACAAACCAGTATCCTTTATCAACTCAAAACCTTTCAGCTCCCCATCATCACTGTCAACAAGCTGAATTTCCGTTAACGACGGGTTGATGGAGTGAAACAACTTAAATGCGCTTTGCTGGAACTCTGGGACTTCGAGGTGTAAGAATTTCAGTCTATCTATTACCAAATCAGATACTTCATCTTGTGTGTATTCTCTAGTCTTCTCGTAACCTTTGAGCTTTTTATGATCAGTTTTGGAAATAGACTCCCCAAGTTGAAAGTTGTCTGCTGTTAAAGTAGACGTTGCTTCTTCAGTATATCCTTGCTTTATAGTGCCAACGACCTCATCGAAGACCCAGTTCAGCTCCCTTTTCTCGTTCAAAAAGGTAAGCAACTTAATTGACCTACTCATTGATTATCCCTATCTAAATGTATTCTTATTCACCAACCATACGCTGCATGCTTTGCGTCCAAGACGCTTTAAAAGCGGGGTCTTGTGCAAACAGCTTGTACAGCTCTAATTCGTCTTTACGGCGTTGAAGCATTATTTCTTTCAACATCTTCTCAAACGCTAGCTCTCGCGTATGAGGGTCTGCGTTGTTTTGGTATTTAGCTTCGAAGTCTGGGTGATTTCGGATGCTCTCAGCAATGTTCACAAACTTAACTCGTTGCTCTTCTGGGGTTGCGCTCCAACCTTGAAACCAACGTTCGTTAAAGATTTGGATGATCTCATCTAACGGGTCTTTTTCGCTTTCAGGACCATGAGCTCCGCGCGGGTTCGGGTTTTGAGGATCTAACTCAGTTTCAGAGTCATCTAGCTCGATGGAGTGGTTAAGCTTAACCCTTTGTAATCCATAAGAGCTCAAATCAACTGAATCCAGCAGTGAATCGAGTGCTTCTTTATCTGGGTCTTCGACGGAAAGTTTTGGAATCAAAAACTTCAAGAACCAGAACAGTTTTTCCCACTGAACGACCTCATAAGGCATGATAGATGCCATCTGGCCGTAGATTTTCACAAACTGCTTGGCTTTCACTTTGAAATCGATTTTAAATTCGTTCTCTAGTTCTAACTCGTGGTTAAAACGCGCTGCTGCGATATCAATGACTGGGCTCAGGTCCTGAGCATCTCTTCCTTCAAAGAAACGCTTATTGAACTCCTCAACTTCAAACCATTCATACACACCAGTGTCGTCCATATCATCTTTTAGCTCATGAAGAACATTGACATCTGTTGCTTCAGAAAGCGTTGTCGATGTATAGAAAGGGTCAAATGCGGTTTTGATATCATCCACTGAGTTGAAGAAATCCAATACAAACAGATCTTCCGTTTTCTTACCGTACTTTGGTGACGAGCGGTTCAAGCGAGACAGCGCTTGCACACACAATACACTCGCCAGTTTTTTATCCACATACATGGCACAAAGCTTCGGTTGGTCAAAGCCCGTCAAATACTTATTCGCCACGACCAACAAACGGAAAGCATCCTGGTCTACATGCTTAGGAATTGGGGAGTCCGACTCCTTACGCTTGTAGTTCACATCAAAGTAATCTTTGGTATCGCCTTCTGGGAACCCATTCAGGCCAGCTTCGGTGTACTCAATACCATCAACCTCTTTGGTATCCGAGAAAGCAATGGCAACTTTAAATGGATTACCCATTTGATCAAGCTGTCTTGTTAGTGCTCGATAGTAACGGATAGCTGACTCAATATTTTGAGTCACCACCATGCCTTTGCCTTTACTTTTTAGCTTCTTACCGTTAATCACATGTTTGATAAAGTGTTCAAGCATGATCTCGGCTTTGGTATCTATTGTTTCTTGACTTGCCTCTACATACGCTCGCAAACGCTTCTGCGCTTTTTTACTATCGAACTCAGGGTTATCTTGGATTGATTTTTCAATCTCGTAATAACTCTTATAAGTCGTGTAGTTGGCAATAACATCGAGAATGAAGCCTTCTTCGATGGCTTGTTTCATCGAGTACAAATGGAAAGGAGCGTAAGTCCCGTCCGCTTGTCGCTGACCAAACTTTTCTAGAGTGGTATTTTTGGGCGTTGCGGTGAACGCAAAATACGATGCATTTCCACGCATCTTACGTGAACACATAGCCTGAAGAATTTTGTCCTGAGCATCTTCTAGCTCTTCCACTTCCTTCTTACCCATCGCACGGTTCATATTGTCATGAGCGGAGCCTGACTGAGAGCTGTGGGCCTCATCAATAATGACGGCAAAGCGCTTATCACTTAAATCGGCAATACCATCAATAATGAATGGAAACTTCTGAATGGTGGTAATGATAATTTTCTTGCCATTCTCTAATGCAGACTTTAGCTCAGACGATTTGAACGCTGGTGCAACAATGTTCTTCACTTCGGAGAACTCTTTAATATTGTCGCGTAGCTGCTTATCAAGCAATCGGCGATCGGTAACGACGATAACCGAATCGAATAGAGGCACTTCTTTCCCCCTACTTCCGGGTAGATCATCGCTGATAGGATAAGTTTCGATGAGCTGATATGCAGCCCATGTAATTGAGTTAGATTTACCTGAACCCGCTGAGTGCTGTATCAGATAGGTTTGCCCAACACCATTAACTGAACAGTTATCAACCAAACGACGCACGACATCCATTTGGTGGTATCGAGGGAAGAACAGAGTTCGTTTGTCCAACTGCTTTTTGCTGCTGCCATCAAGGCGAACAAAGTGCTGAATAATATTAGCGATGCTTTTTTTGCGGAACACCTCTTGCCACAAGTAAGCCGTCTTGTGGCCATATGGGTTAGTCGGGTTTCCTTTACCTAGATTGAAGCCTTTATTGAACGGTAGGAAGAATGTCTTTTTACCTGCCAGTTTGGTCGTCATATAGACTTCATCGGTATCAACCGCCATATGAACCAAACAGCGTGCAAAGTTCAACAGAGGTTGATTCGCGTCTCTATCATCTCGGTACTGTTTCTGACCATGATAAGCTGCATTTTGGCCCGTCCATTGGTTTTTTAGCTCAATGGTAATCAGCGGAATACCATTGATGAAAAGTACCATATCAATTTCTTCCAATGGATTTGCACTGGAATAACAAACTTGGCGAGTCACACTAAATAAGTTGGCCGAGAAATCTTGTTTTACCTTCTCAGAACTACTGGCGAGAGGTGCTGGATACATTAACGTTAGGAACGCATCATCAACGTCTAGCCCCTTTTTCAACAAACGCAGAACACCATGACGCTTGATCATACGATCAAAACGCTCAAGGATTTTTCTCTGCCAGTCGTGAGGGCTTGTGTGCTTTAGTTTTTCTAACTTACTCGCTTGAGTATCTTCAAGGAACTGCCAAAACAAACGGGTATCTAAAGCGTACTGTTTGTCAAAGTCGCTTGAAGAACCAATAAGATAAAGATCATTATTGTAACTAATAGGCGCTTCACCCAGCGCTAGCTCTTCTTTACAAATACCGGCTAAACCTTTTTCTATTGCGGCCTCTAATGCTTGTTCATTTGTTTGACTGACCATAATTATTCCTTGTGACTATAATGCGCTGCTAATGCATTTAACATCTCTTTTTGATGTTGTTTAATCTTGACTTTGTCCCACTCATCGTTTTGCTTCGACTCAAAAACTCGTTTTAACTTAAGTGAGTCATATACTGGTTTAGCTTTAAAATCTTCCTGTTTTTTACCAACTATTTGATTACTGTAAGACGAATTTTCGCCTGGACTAAGTAACACAAGATTGCCAAAGGCGTTCAAATAACTATCTTCTAACCGTTTATCGTATTCTTCATGTTGTGGATGAACATGCTCAACAGAGTTCTTTGAACTGATACGGTATTTTCTGAATTTTTCTTCAGCTCTATTTTTCTCATTTTTCCAAAGCACATATTCCAGCTTCTGAAACCAATAATGCTCGAAACCAGTGCCGTTGAAATGATTTAGATACTCACTCATTTCAGATAAGTTACCAAAACTAACTTCTGGTTTTTTTAGATAGTTAAAACTTGCCTGCTTTTGGCTTAGCTCGGCATGAAACAAAGCTAATGACAGTTTGTTATCAATATCTTCTAATTTAGCTAATACTAAATTTTTATCATCAGTATTGTTTTTAACTAGCCAATCTAAAAAAGAAGTAAGCCAATACTGAGCACTTCGTTCACCAGTAAAGTAACGAACACTTTGAAGTTGGCTAAGTTCTGTTATTTCAGTAGGTACTCGGTTTAATCTGCTTTGGGGCTTTGAGAAGTTAACATTACTCAATCGTAAAACTGCCGTGGACTCTTCGGCCTTTTCTACCCATTTTACAACCCATTTATCAAACTGGTACCTCACTTTCCATAAGCAATCTAAAAACTTAATTACCTCAGATTCAGAAGCATTTATTACAAACTTTTCAAATACTTGATTAAGTCGCTCACCATTAACACGACTTTCAATGTCTTCATTACCAGTTTGAGCGTTATAAATTCTAAACGCGTGAATTAAAAGCAGTGGAAAACTTATTATAGAGCGGCAGAATACTTCGTCATCCACAGCGCTACTGCCAGTAGTCTTCTTAGACTCTGGCTTTTCTAACAGAGACTCATCATTAACGATCTGTTCGAGCATTAGCCCCCTAATGCTACCAGAACCATTATCGAAATCATCCGGAGACAAGTTGATGTCAACGAGTTTTAACTTTGTCTTATCAAAACTAGCCAACTCTGCATCTTGAACTTCTTTCCAGTTAGATGCTGTAAACACACGCCTTACATTACGCTCAAAATAGTTATTTAGGTTTTCACACACTTGCCACAATCCATCATATTCATGGCGATTTTGGCTCAAATTTCCTAAAAGTTTTGATTTTATAATATCTGATTGCTCTAACTGCACACCACTAGTATTCATAGTCGCAAACAGCTTATTTAAATCGGTTCCAACGGGAATAATGTTGTTAACCCACCGTACTTGCTGATAAAAGTACTTAGCAAAATGAACTAAATGCGCTTCACCTTTTTTGCTATCTTTACGTATTTCTTTAATAAAGCTCGATGCCGTATTTAACGCTTCAGCTAAATACTTGGTATATTCATTTTTATGAACATCCTCATCAGAGGGCTTATGTGTAAACTCCAAATCAGTCCATGAGCACAATAAACCTTGTACCATTTCCCTAATTGAAAACGTAACTCGAGGAAAATGTGCCAATGTCGCAACATCTGAAAGCTCACAATCAACATTGGCTTTTTTAAATGCAATTGCAATCAGCATTAAGGTAGTCATTCGCTGTTGACCATCGATCAATTCAAAGCTCACGGATGCATCTTTGTTCGCTTTTTTCGACAACTGAGAAGAAAGCACTGTGCCAATATAGTATTGATGCTCTTTTGCGATAAATGCCTGCTCTATGTCCTGTAACAGTTTTAAAACGCCTTCACCGCCCCAAACATAAGACCGCTGATAAGATGGGATTTCAAACGCTATTTTATTGATAAATAAATCTTGTGGGGTTTGAACTTTTGTTTCGACTTGACTAACACTTCGCTGTGTATTGTCTGATACCGCTAAACTCATGCAACACACTCCTGAAATGCTTGAACATTACACTCTTTTAGCTCAGCTAATTTGCTCTCTATGCCTTGTTTCAAATCAGCATCAAAAGACTGAGCGAGTTGTTTACCTGCGTGATCTGCGATGTGAATGTTAAAGAAGTTAGCATAACCTTTTAAGAACTTTTGCTTTACTCCATTCGCAACCTTACCGTCTCTGTCTGATATTCCAATGTTATCGGGCGATATATCTCGCTCAAAACTCTGCAGCATTACAAGGAGCTGCTTGTGATCATAGGCCGTGGTTATCCAATCGAGTAAGGGATATTTATTAACAAATGAAGAAATAGAGTCTTCCCTCACTGTTTTTTCATTGTAAAGTCGAATAGAAAAGACACATCGAGCTAACCAAAAGCTGGCTTCATTAAGATGCTCTGTTCCAAATTCACTGACGTACAGCAAAATAGTAATATCAAGTAACTCAGTTAAAAAATCACTATTGTTCGCCTTTAATACCACCTCGTTATAAAACGAATAGAATGGCTCTAGGTAAGGTTGAGACTGATCTACCATTAAGGTGTTATACAGCTCATTAAAATAGGCTAAATAGTTAACCGTATTTATACCTGCATTAAGTGGCTGCTTCGCTAAATAGCCATCAACAAGCTGTTGTGATATCGCCCCTGACAGGCTTTTAATTTGAGCACCCCGGTTAAATGCTAAATCGTCTTTATTGCTGCCAACATTCTCTGCAAACTCTTTTACAATGGCTTTTTTAACACCCTCAGGTGCGCGATGTGAAGGCACATACTTAAAAACAAATGCTTGCCAGTGTCTTGCTTTAAGCAGCCTGTTAACCACTCCATCTAAGTAGTTAAATGACTCCCACTTACGTGCAAAGTTATTTTGTATTTCACTAGGTATCGCCCGTAAGTGGTGAGCTTTAATGACTTGTGGACCAGACAGCCTAACACCGCCCGTATTTTGTGTTTCAAAAAAGCGGTAGGCTTCATCTTCAGATTGTGTGATCACAACCGTAAAGTTAATACGGCTTAAATCGAGCGTAAGTAATTCATCAGGAAACAACTGCGCTGTCAGCCATTGATAGTTTTTAGCTATGCGCTCATGGCTGCTTGGCGAACCATACCGCATGTTAGGCAGTGCATAGTGGTTACTACTTTTTGCTGCTATTGCCATGCAAATCAACTGCAAGGTCGTGATACGCTGTTGACCATCAATAATGTTTAATATCGCTTCTGAACCTCGCTCGACCTGATGCAACACCACACTACCTAAATAAAGTAACGGTTTTACAGGTTTATCTTGCGAATCAATGCGTTCAGTATTCACACTGAAATAAGCCTTAAGGTCATCAAGCAAAGCTTCAACATCGCTGGGAGACCATTTGTAAGGGCGCTGATATTCAGGAAGATTTAACCGCCCCTTTAAGACATTCTGTGGCTCTTTATCAATATTAATGACATCACCAGAAAATAACTGAGCAGCCGTTACACTGTTAACGGTAATGTCCATTGATTTGTTTATTGCGCCCTGTTGAATATTCATCCCTGTTAAACCACTCCAGGCACTTTGATTTTGCCTGTTACTACGCTGTTGATGAGGGTCGTTTTGTATTCTTTTAGCTTTTCAATCTGTTGAACTTGAATTGCAATAGCTTGGTCATATTTGAGACTTTCTGATTCAACAAAACTGATAATTTCTCGCTGTTCATTCTCTGGTGCAATTGGAACGGCTATATCGAAAAGCTCACTGGTATATAGACGAATCAAACCTTCCACAATACCTGTAGCTCGAATAACAAACTGCTCGATGTAAGAGGGATGCCTAAACAACAGCTCAAGAATTTTCATATCACTGATATAGGCTTTACTTTTGTACACTGCATAATCAGGGCTTACTAATCCTTTAAAATCAATATTACTCTTAAAGAAAACACCTAAATGCGCTTTTAACTTGTTGAAAACCAGATCATTCTTATAAACGATTTTGCTATCGATATTACTAGCAGCGACTTCCGCTTTTTCATGATAATCAGCACGTACAACCAAACCATGTACTTGACTCACCATAAACAATGGCTCTTCACCAGTTTTTGAGCGTTCGTTTCTTTCTTCCATCACGTACTTCAAACGCTTCACATTCCAGTGTTCAGGAATGCAACCAATCCAATCAACTCCAGAATTTTTCATCGGTGTGTCAGGGTTCAAACCTTGCGTTACCACTTGCTGAATGATAATTTGCTTGCGCTCTTTTAGCAGCTCAATTTGCTTTTGCTTGATTGCGATCGCATCATTAATTTTAGCTGATTTTATATCAAGGAACTTGGCAATTGCAGTTTGCTCGTCATACGTAATAGGCCACGCAAGTTTATGATTGTTCAAATCAAATTGAGTCATACTTGGAATGGCAGTCGAAGTAGAATAAAAATCAAATGGAATAGTAGTAGTAGCGTAATAAAGAAATTTCGCATTTACTGCTTGATTTGGAACCGTGTAAAACATTGTATCCACTGTCCAAAACTTTTCATTTACATATAAAGGCTTATCGATCGTACCTTTTCGACCGAGCAACACAGACTCACCGTCATATAAGAACGCCGAAGCATAAGCGAATTTTCCTCCAGAGCCATAAACACTATAACCAGTATCGGATAAGACCGCTTTTTGATCTTCACCATTTCTAATCTTTGCTAAAAATTTAATTTTCTTCAAAGAATGACCACCAGCAACTTCTGTAAGCCATTGACTGTCGCTGTTAATAAAAGAACTAGAATCAAATTTGTTCATCAGTCTATAACCAACCTAAGCCTTACCTACAGAGATACCAAGAATATCAGCGATAACACCCTCTGCTTTTTGTTCAAGCGCAATAATGTCGCTCGCAACTTCATCCATAGAACGCAGAGGCTTGTGGCGGTAGAAGTACTTGTTAAAACTGATCTCATAACCAATCTTGACTGATTCAAGATTTACCCATGCTTCATCAACATGCGGTTTAACTTCATCAAGGAAGTATTGATAGATGCTTTGCTCAAGCGGTACAGATTCGCTATCACGCAGATCTGAGCTTGATTCATAAGTCACGAACTCGTTGTGATTACCCGTTGGGTAGTAGCCGAAATCTGGCAAATCTTGCAGTTCGCATTCGTAGTTTTCTAACAAGTCATCTAACTTGTCTTGCTTTAGCTTGGCGACTTTCTTGATGACTTTTTCTGCGTTTTCGTCATACCAGCTTACCGCATCAACAATGGCTTTTTTCTCAGTTGCCGCGAGTTTAAGTCCCAGTGATTTAAGCTCTGCATCTACTAATTGTTTGAACTGATTAAAGTCTTTATAAACTTCATCACCAATCTTGCTATGTAATTGACTCGCTGCATTAACCAGTGTGCGCTGTTTAATCAAGTTTTTCGTATCCAGCAACTTGGTTTTTGCGGCTTTGTTTAGGCTGATATCGTTTTCTTCACACCACTTGGTGATCTCTTTTTCAATCCCTTTAACAAAACCTGCTTCATAGACATTTTCGCCATGTTCGGCGTACAAGTACTCCATCACTTCACGCAGTGATTTTTCAAAACGCAATGGCTCAATTAAGTCTGCGCGGAACTGGGCACTTCGGCGGTCTGGGCGCTCAATATTCACTTTGTGGTAACCAAAATCTTGGTTCTTGAATACTTGCGCGGCAATGCCCACCGAATCGCCTTTCTCGTCGAGTGCACGCTCAACAGATTGGCTATTTAGATAAGTAGAGACAATTTCCGCAATGTGCTCTGGTGAGAATTCGCAGTTTTTGTTACCCAAGTTTTTGCGCAGCTTACGGAACAACAAGCTAGCATCGATCAGCTGCACCTTGCCTTGGCGGCTTTCAGGTTTGTTGTTATTGAGCAGCCAGATGTACGTGGTAATACCCGTATTATAGAACAGGTTGTTTGGCAACTGAACAATCGCATCCAACATGTCATTTTCAATAATGTAACGACGAATGTTACTTTCACCACTGCCTGCATCACCGGTAAACAAACTTGATCCATTGTGAACCGATGCAATACGAGCCCCTAACGGGCTTACTTGCGGCAATTTCATTTTGGTGACCATTTCCATCAAGAACAGCAATTGACCGTCACTTGAACGAGGGATCGCATCTTGTTCTGACTCAACACCCCAATAGTCTTTTAGCTTTACTTTAAAGCGACCATCAACGACATCTTTACCGTCTTTGATGTGCTTTTGCTCACTCGCCCAGCTCTTACCGTAAGGTGGATTAGAGAGCATAAAATCAAAGCGCTCTGATGAGAATTCATCAGTAGAAAGGGTTGAGCCAACACGGATGTTTTCTGGGTTGTTACCTTTGATCATCATATCTGACTTACAGATGGCGTAAGTCTCATCGTTGATCTCTTTACCGTAAAGGTAGATATCACGGTTCGATGCTGGGTACTTCTCTTCAACAAAGTTCTGTGTTTCTGTCAGCATACCGCCACTACCACATGCAGGGTCATACACTGTGATTGAAAGTGGCAAGTTATCTTTGATTGGATCGAATACTAGGTGCGTCATCAGTTCGATAACTTCACGCGGAGTAAAGTGCTCACCTGCCTCTTCGTTGTTCTCTTCGTTGAATTTACGGATCAACTCTTCAAATACATAGCCCATACCAAGGTTGGTGAGCGCTGGTAGTTTATTACCCTCAGGGTCTTCTTTAACCTCTGGCGTTAAGTTGATGTATAGCGAGACGAATTTCTCAACCACATCTAGCAGAACGTCTTTTCCCGCCATGTGGCGGATTTGAGCTTTCAGATTAAAACACTCAACAATCTCTTTTACGTTATCGCTAAAGCCGTTGAGGTAATCTTCGAAGTTAGCGAGCAGAATCTGTTGGTTATTGGTCGCGGTACTGAACAACGTTTGTAGAGTCCACTTAGAGGTGTTGTAGAATACATAACCTGATGCAGCGCACAGTGGTGCATCATCAAGCTCAGTTTCGTTCATCTCTTCTTTTTGGAATTTTACTTCTTCCAGTACAGCTTCTTTTGATGGTTCTAAAAGCGTATCCAGACGGCGTAACACCACCATAGGCAAGATAACGTCGCGGTATTTACCACGAACATAGACATCACGAAGACAGTCGTCGGCAATCGACCAAATAAAGGAAACGAGTTTGTTATGTACTGAGTGGTCCATAATATTCTTCTTACTAACGATAATCGCTTGAAATTCAAACAATAATAATAGGGATAATTGGGCAGGATTTTACTGACTTTTACCGCTAGTAGCGAATAAAACATTCGTTTCATTCGCTAACTGATTCATTTCCTTATCTGTTATCAAGATTTAAAACGTTGCATCTCTGCATACTCACGTAAATGCTTAAACGGATAAGGCGTTACGGTTGGTAAACGATGCCTTAGGTGATAAACGTCAAACAAGTTTTCTACCTCTTCTGGTAGCACATCAAACGAATGTTTTATCACGTATAAATGGCTAAAGTTTTCGATTTTGCTTTGTGGGCTACCTTTGCCACCAGCAAAATACATTCCCTGTTCCCGGTTATAGAAAAAACCTAAAGATGCATTAAAGAACCCTTCACTTTGTCCTCTTATTGACGTTTTGAAAAAGAATCCTTGATCGCGCAGCCAATCGTAAAATTGTTTTTCATCATTACCTTTGTAAGAGATTGACGAAAACTCATCAAACGGTAAAGGGGCTGTATCATCCCATTCCGACAGTATTGCTCTAAGCTTATTGACTACTTTACTCTCTGGGTTTTCTTCAATGAACTTAATCAATAATGCAATTGGAACATCTTGTGAACGCCCTTCTTTAAGTTCACGCAGCCGCTCTGCAACTACTTCAAATTCCGGCAGCATTTGAATACCAGTATCATTGAAAATGGCATAGTCACCCGTCTCCGGCCAATAAATGAAGGGGGAACGTTGGAATCCTTGAAATACTTGCCTTTTATCATTGCCTAAATCGAGTTCAAGATCTTCAAGCTCATCTTGAGTCGCTTGTATATATTGCCATTCATTACCCACTAACTTAGACGCATACACTGGCCACGGCCCGTCTCGAACCTCTGAAAATTCGCCTTGCGGCCGATGAGGCATGTAATATACACATCCTTCAGGGCTGCTTGGGTATTCAATCAAATGCTTTCTTGTATGGACTTCTAGTTTGATAAGTAGTTCTTTTAACAGCACTTCCACCACATGGCGGTTTGGCTGGCCTTGACGGTTCCATAATCGCTCTGGGTAACACGACTGGAAAACCGTATCTTGGTACTTTTTGCGATAAACCTGATACGGGTCTTCTTCAGCTGACTTATAGGTGTCTTTATTACCGACAATTAGGATATTCAATGCACCACGAATCGGAACTTCAGCTATTTCTGCATTTATATCTAGATGCTCGATGCCATGAAGCAAGGTTAATGCAGCATCAGTATCTTTGGTTTCGGTTAAATCACAGATCACCAAACGATGCTCTTTCAACGCATCAAACAGCCCTACATAGTGATTTTTGACAATCGTATCTGAAACAAATCTGTGCTTTTCTCCGGGAATCCGCTGCAACTTCACGGATACTGAATCGCCATAAGCTTGCTTAAGATCTTGTATGAACTGTTCAAGAATACCGACCTTAGATAGTTGAAAGCCGCTATAAGATTCTTTGGTGATATCAATCGCCTGAATTCGATTCTTCGCATTAGAGTAAAGCGGCTTCTTGATATAGTCGCCCTTTATCGATTTGCTTACCAACATCGCTACATCATCAAGTTGATAACGTGTCGCAAACTTTGCTTTTTTTTGTATCTCTCCGTTCTCTAGCGTAAACCAAGACAAAGGGGAAAACGTTTTGGCACTCATTGACAGTGTTTGTTTGAATCCAAGCGCTGCACATGGCGCTAAGTCGATTTCCACAGCCGTTAATTCATAGCCAGAGTGACCTTTCGGTAACTTTTTGCTTTTGACTAGATAATACAAACCTTCACTTTCAAAGCGCTTTATCTCTGGCGTAGTACCACTCAATACTTTTGGTATCGCTTTAATCAGTAAACGAGCCAATTGCCATGTAGGCAGGTCGGCAGCGCTACTTAGTTTAATTGCCAAAAACGTGTCTTTGAGATCTAATTTTGCTTCCTTTGGTAACAATACCCAGTAACAGGCTTCTTTATTAGTCCCTTTCACTAAGCAATAAACACTTCCGGATTTATAGATTTCAGACGCTAATGTCACTAAACGCTTAGATCGTTCTGAGTAGTCAATTCCTTTATAACTGACGCAGTAAATCGCGAAGCTTCTATCGACCCAATCAGTATCAATCGATATTTGTTCAATTAAGGTTGATAAGGGTCCGAGTGAGGACTGCTCTAGCTGTTGTGTAACCATTTTATCAATTCCTGTACTGCTGTTAGGTTGGTGTCGGCATTGACATCATCAATTAGTGCCGGAATTTCAATGACTTTAGCTAACTGTGGTGAGGTTTCTACGAAGCATGAGTCCAAGTATCTAATCGGTTTTGAAGCATCCCCTAGCGCATTCACATAAATAAACTTCGAAGATCCAAACTCTTCCTCCACCAATGAAATTTTCGAGCTGTAGCCTTCGCCGGTCTCATTACCTTCATGCTTCCAGTATTTGCTGTCTAGCCAGATCGGTTGCTCAATCCCTGCAAACATGACTCTATTGTCAAATCGCTCGTAAATTGAATTTGGAACTTCTTCAAACGTAAAATCGAATGCTTTTAATACTGCCTCTACCGCTTGCTCGCCCAACGCTCCCTTATAAATGTTGGTAAACATAACTGGCGTCATTACATAAACTTCTTTTTGCCACGAACAGGCAAAGCCTTTGTGTTCAAACCACGACCTCACATATTGGTTTTGTAGTAACGTAGCTAGGCTGCACGCTTCTTCTGAAACCATGTCACCAGTAGGCACTCTATCAAAGAACTCGAAGGCATTCGGATTACCATCTAAGTTACCTTGGTAACGGTAATACCCTTTTGTCATAGACTGTAAGTACAATCGATTGAATCGCTCAGGTTGAGAGGCGATCGTCGGATATCGAAGTAACTGAGTTCTAATGTCTTGCCACTCTTGAATATCATTATCAAATGCAGGTTGATTATGTAGACGACGAACTAGGGCCTTAATTGACTGCATACCGTCTTTGTTGTTTCTTTGAGCAAGGTTGAATAAACGTCGGACAACCCTGTCCTCAACTACAGACTTATTAGCTGATTTCGCTTTTTCAACCAAAGCAACATACTCGTGCGAGAATAAGCTTGGCTCTCTACTCTCTTCTACCAAAATTTCTTTTAAACCAGAATCAGCAAACAAGAGAATTTGTTTTCGTTTCAGAGAGGTTCTCCCAGCTCTCCCTACCGCTTGCTCGATGTATTTCCTTACTGCGCTTTGGTAATCACTTGTTTGGTAGTATTGCTGTAAAGAGCGCTCTCTGCTCATACCCATAAGTTGCTGGCGACACCAGCTTTCAGCGCTTTTCGGTGACAACTCCCCGTTCTCTTGCAAAGATAGAATTTGGTGGAATTGACAAAGCTGGTTAGCAGTATGCGAATAATCATCTGACATCAGTAGCTGAGTAGGTTTTTCAAGATAAATACTGTCTATATCAGTTCGCTGCTGCGTGCTATAAGTGACATCGGCAACGGATATTAGGCTTTCTCCTTCTAACGCTAAATTGACTGCGTAATCGGGGTTTTTACCCGCTCCCATTGAAGCATATGTACTAAATACAACGACTTTCCCAGGTTCTGTATTTAGGTGTTTGGAAATTTCATCATAGCCAATCAACCTCATCCAATCGGCGTTTACGCCAAAAAACGTCTTGGTTTGAACATTAAATTCTTTCGCCCACTTATCGCAGCAGAACTGAATAAAGTCATTAATATCCTGACGCGTTGTATCAAGAGTGCGGTTTAACAACGACAGCATATAACGATTATCAGAAACTGAGATAAACGCTTTAATACTGGCTAATAGCTTAGACAACCAGCTCCGAACAAATGCATGCTCTGATTCCGCAATACCAACATAATGATTTAGGATAAAGTGGCTTGAACGAGCTTCCAGCTTATACTCTTCTAATAAAGTATCAAGGAACGCATCTCGACTATTAAGGTATTTGACCGTTAAGACCACACCGTTATCTCTATAGTTGCGCTTACTATGATAATAATCATTTACCCACTGCTTTTGCTCTCTCGACAAAGACAGAAGCTTTTTACCCAAACGCCCATCCAAGTATTTAAAATCAAAGTTATGTATTACGGTGTCTGCTCTCGCTGTTGCACTTATACCGAGAATGACAGCTCCGGCATCAACCATATCCGCTAAGACACCCGATGGTGAAAGATTTAGGAATGACGCTTTACAATTTACGGTATCGCGAGTCCCCTGATTATGAGCGACTTCGACAAGTTTCAGGCCGGTATGATGGTAGCTCTTGCTAGAACTTAACTTGCTCACTTGACCGCCCGCAGATTGCCGTAGTCCCCTAGTATCAAATGACTCGTAAACAGCAGACTCAAACTCTTGCAAATTGAAGTGAGTAAGCAGGGATTGAACGGCTTCTTGAAACGTTCCTTCTAAGCTTCTATTTTCACGCCCTTCAATTTCAAGGCTACGAACGTTCTCCCAGTACTGAAACACTGCTTTACGCATTGTGCCAAGAAACCACTGATATATAACATCCGCTTCATTGACAAAGCGGGTTAGAAGGCCATTTTTTTCAATGAGAGGGCCTTCCACTTTCTCATCACTGAATATGAGATTTTTCTGTCTCAATAAATCTGATTTTAATGACAGCTTGTGAGTGGCACTGCTTACATGTGTAAAGCTTCTATCTGAAAACAACCGAACAGGTCGCTCATTCAAGTTAGGTCCTTCCGTATTAAATGCGAGCGCTAGATTCCACTTGGTGCCAAACTCTTCGAGCCGCTCACGGAGTGGTTCAAACAGGCCTTCAATTTTATCGTAGCGAGGCGAACTCTCTAGTTGGTGATCTCGAAAGTTTGCTCTCAAAGTTCTTATAGCCCAAATTAAGTCTTGCGCTTGTTGCTTACACAGCTCGGAGAGAATGACCTGATTCTGCTTGTCCATTTCATCAATTATAAGTAGCGCACCACTTAAATCGCGCAATGGACTGTAGCGCGAGCGAGTATTGTGGAAGCCTTTCAAAAATTTACTAGTCGTTAAAAAAACAACATGAGCGCTTCCATTGCGGATTTTTTCTCCCGGCAATAGTGCTTCTACAGAGGCCAGTAACGTGCCATTAAGCGAGGTTCTATCAGCACCTTTTTGTTTCTTTTGTAAGCGGGCAACTAGATTACGGTAGAAGTAACCAGCCTGCCTGTTCAAAGAAACTTTAACTTCTGGATTACTCGCATGACGCCTTAGACCTGATATAGCGCTCCACTCTGCTTTAACATCACGCTCGGCGTTCAAGTCAAATCCGACTAACACTTCGTTCAAGACCGCATCAGAACATTGCAATAACTGCTCTGACTGATTGGGTAGGTGAACTATTTGCGCTTTAAGGTACTCTTGCTGTTCTAGAGTGAAGCGAGGCTCACCCTTGACAGCTTGCTTTTCAACTAACCTAAACAAATCCGTTTTCGCGTTCACAACATTATCTACTGAGTCTGTAACGTAATAGAGTAAACGCTTAGTGCTAATACCGAACTCTTCTTCCTGTAATTCATTTTGCACTTGATCAAGCATCTGCTGGAGTAAAAAGTTTAATGCCGTGTATGTTTTCCCAATTCCAGTCTGAAACGGTAATGGAAGCAAAGCTCCAGATTTAGCACCATTAACTTTAGTGTGATTTTCGAGTGATTCTGTAATGACAAGATCCAAGGGCGAAGGTTCGGGAATAAGACTAAAATCAAAACTCGCAAATGCTTCTATCGACACGTTCATACAATTCTACCCCAACAGCTCTTGATGTTTAGTTAACCCAATCATAATATGACGCCATCGACGACAGGTAAATGCTGACTGCATATACATGTAGAATAACTAGACAGGAATCAAACTATGAGCAAATGGCCAATTCGGTGGGATCTACTATTTCGCTATCGCATGATAGAAGTGATTGCCTTATGGGAAGGTAGGCTAACAACCAACCATTTGATTAAAAGCTTTGGTATTGGTAGGCAGCAAGCATCTAAAGACATCAACACCTACCTCACCGATGTAGCGCCAGGTAACCTTGTCTACGATAAGCAGTTAAAAGGCTACAAACCCAGTGATAGCTTCATTCCAAAGCTAACGAGCGGTCATGCTGATGAATACTTACACATCCTATCTCGAAGTGAAGATATGACTGTGACTTTCAATGAGCTTGATATGGGCTTTGAAAACACAACAATGGTCCGTCCGGTGACACGTAACATTTCACCTGAAATCTTACGCCCACTGGTTCAAGCTATCAGAGAGAAGAAACGTGTCGATTTAAGCTACACATCATTGAAGAATGGTGGAGAAGTAGAACGGATCATCTCTCCACATACACTCGTTTGTACACCATTACGCTGGCATGTTCGAGCTTATTGCGAACACTCAGAAGACTATCGAGATTTCGTGCTGAGCCGAATTCGAGGTGTTCCAGCTCTTGAGACAAAAAAAATAAAAGGGAAAGAACAAGATGAGCTTTGGAACACTCATCTCTCTATTAAGTTAATCCCCGACTCAAGGTTGACCGAAGCCCAGGCTAAAGTAATTGCACACGACTACGGTATGGAAAAAGGCATCCTGGCTATACCGACGAACGCAGCATTGGTTCGCTATGTTCTTGATGCTTATAATATCGATATTAATGTGTTGAATTCGAACCCTAAAGGACAACAGATCATCTTAGGGAATTTTGAAGAGCTGAGACCGTACCTAATATTCTAATCACAGTTTAGTTTGGCGAGAGACTGCTTATCCGCATATAAAGAGAACTTGCCGTGCGGGCAGTCAACGCCTCCCGTTAATCATCGTCACGTACCACTGAAGTAAGCTAAGCCATCACGGATTCGTCAACCTGTGGGATAAACCCTTCGTTGATGATTTCAACCATACATTTTGGCGTTAGAACCGTAACATTCAAATCACAGTATATATCTGCTCGATCTCTATACCCATCTGGATGCCACTCATGTAGTTCATTTCGCCATATGAGCCAAGGCTTACCTTCTAGCTCTACAAACACTCCATTAGGTAAATTCGTAAGCTTCTCGGTATAAGTGACTTTTTTACCACCTCTTATCGCTCGATCTTGATGAAGGAATTTATCTATTTCATCGACTTTCAATTCGCTTAGCTGAGCCGCACTCCATGCTTGTTTAAACTCATCAAACCTTTGCCTTCTGCACGAAGCGCAAGGTCTATGTCCTGCCGACAATGCGGTAGCCTCATCAAGAAAAAACAGTTCGGAGTAACTATTTTGGCTAAAAACCTGGCGCTTACGCTCTTTGAAATTTAACTCACAAAGCACCCAATTTTTGTGCTTCCAAGGGCGTATAATTTCTTTCTTTTCATTATGAAGAATCCCTCTATTGCCCAGCCACGAACCTCGAGCATTATCAGCCAGTAGTTCACCTCTTGGGCTTACTCTATTTTGTAATGGCATCATCGAATTCCTCAAGTCGTAATTGGTTTAAATCGCTATTTATTATAGATGCTGCTCATCGTTGTCGTCTTCATGTACAAACAGCTCATTGATAATCGTAATATAACGTTCAGCCACGGCCCCTACTTCCCTATAGGCCATTTCAAGGATCATCTGAACTTGTTCATTGTTCTCTAGTGGCACGTAGTTCTGTTTGTCCATATACGACTCGATAACTGCAATTTTATCGTCACTCCCGTCAAGAAACTCACGAAAGTCTTTGCTCGCTTTAGCACTGTTACACTCCTTGCAGCTTGGAACCAAATTTCCAAGCTTATGCTCTCCTAAATAGACCTTATTGATGGGGATCGCATGCTCAATGACCAATTCCTTCGCCTCACCACAATAAGCACATTTATGATTAAAGTAGGCTTTAGTTTCTAACCAATCTTCTTCAGAAAACTGCTCTGAGCCCAAGTTGCTAAGGACGTTTCTTACTAGTAAGTTCTGAGCATTGCCTATCGCATTTCCACGGTATCGGCTGTTTGCTTTTCGGCTTCGGACTGAGGCTCTTTGTTTAGACGTTGCCTTAGCGTCTAATAACAACCCCTCAAGCTGAGATTCGTCATAGTCAATGCCAATTCGTTGAAGGTACTCCACAAACCAAACTGCGTCTTTTTCATACCACTGGCTACAAGCTCGTACTGTTTTACCGCGTACTAAGTATATGTTTGTCCAGTAACGTTTTGAGCTTTCTGATGGAAGGGAGCCCTTTTCAACCAAAAATGGAAAGTTGATATTAAATGTTCGTTTAGAA
Organism: Vibrio sp. 10N.286.49.C3; assembly: GCF_041469545.1. Classification (NCBI taxonomy): domain Bacteria; kingdom Pseudomonadati; phylum Pseudomonadota; class Gammaproteobacteria; order Vibrionales; family Vibrionaceae; genus Vibrio; species Vibrio sp. 10N.286.49.C3. The sequence goes on along the minus strand of NZ_JBFRKT010000054.1, from coordinate 36,048 downwards.
TAACCAGCATCACAAAGCCTTTCGAACTCCGTGTGATCATTTTGCTCACAGTACTCGATAATTTTAGGTAGAAGTAACTGTACAAGTTTGCCAGCTTTCATGTGCTAGCCCCAATCAAAGTTCATTAACGGTACAGTTAAGTGTATATCACAATTTTTATCTGCATTTTTTCTATATGTCGAACAACGCCAGAACTGACCGTATTTCCCATTTCTTAGCTTCATCTCACTGCCACAACGCTTGCAAAGAGGGCGAATGTCGCCACACTCTTCGTTGATGCACTCCTGAAAGCCAGGCTTAGTTGTACTGCTCATCGGGCTGCCACAGTGGCTACAAGGAGTTTCTTTGTGTTTGCAGCGAGGATAGAACGAACAAGACGAGAGGAAGATAGATAAGGCGAGGAATTACAGGCACAAAAAAGCCCACACTAGGTGGGCTTTTTTGCTTGTTCATAAAGAACGAATTTGGTGCCCGCTACTGGACTCGAACCAGTGACACCTTGCATGTCATGCAAGTACTCTAACCAACTGAGCTAAGCGGGCAATGCTGTGAAACTTATCTAACCGCTTTATTAAGTGGCTAACGCTTCAGAACGAGATGGATAATAGCGAGTGATTTGGATGCGTGCAAGGATAAATTTGCACAAAACTGTTTGTTTGCTTTTAAAAACAACAATCAGAATAAAATTTAAACACAAAGCAGATCAATGGCTTGAAGTAGATCACATTTAAGTTCAACTTCGATGATTGCAGACATCATCATGCTTCGTGTCTTTTCTCCCTTTACTGAGCACTTTGGCGCAAGGTATTAGTTAGAATCTTCGTCCATGTCGAACACGACGTTGTAGTTCTCTGTATAAGTACAGTTAGGTTGACGACTACAAGTAAAGAAACGTCGGCCTTTATAATCGCCATGGCTTGCGAGTTTGATGATCATAGGGCTGCTACATTTCTTACAGAATCGAACTTCTTTAGATGGCTCAATCAAATCGATGTGTGCTGCCAGTAACCTCTTCAAACGGCTCACTTGATAACTGTGCTTAATTGAAGCGCCAATAAGTGGAAGGCCAGCCGATTTACAAACGTGCATCAATAGCTTCTCGCGATCAACCTTTCCTTTATTCAGCTCTTTTCCATTATCCAATTCGATGATTACACGTGGCTCTAACGTTCGCGGGTCGCACACTACAAAGTCAAAATAACTGCGTGAGATTTTGTTGTTCGCAATAAACCAGTTCTTTTTATTGTTCGCCTTAGCGGGGACAACAATGTTAGACATGCTCACTTTAGCAAATACTTCCCCATGGTTACCCACTGCGGATTTGAGTGCGTTATAGAAGGTCGCTTGTTGCGCCGACATTAACGAGCCTTTCTTTTGATAAGCATGATCTTTGGTGTCATCATTTTTTACTAGATAGTTTTGAATAAAGTAAAAGAACACAACCAGAACAATTACAACGATAAAAATATTAGTCATTTTCCAACACAATCACATTTGTATAGGGATTAAGAGAGTGGTTAGCGTATGTAGAAAAGCGTCACGTGGCAAGCAAAAGAAGCAGAGCTGCGAATTGGAATCATGACCTTTGAACGCTTTAATCGTCAGAGGCGGTCTCTTTATCGGCTTCGACAGTTCAAGACGCACATCTCCTATTTAATAATCAAATCATCAATTACATATTAAATTGATTCAGATCAAACCGCACCAAGTTGTGACCAATTAGCATAAAAAACGTTAGGCAAATGTTAATAAGGAAATTGCTATGGAACTCAAACAAGACCCAAGATGTTATACCGATGTGTGTGTCGATGGTAAATGGTTCCATTATGACCACTGTGGAACTCAAGCTTATATGTTAAAAGGCGGCGCTTCAGCAGTCATTGAGCTCGCTCGTGAACCAGCAACAGAGAGTGAGCTAGTTGAAATGTTAGAAAGTATCGCTAAGTAATACTCTTAATAGATAATATAAAAACTAAGCGAATAGGAGTTGATAACACTCTTATTCGCTTAGTTTCTTATTTGCTTATTTGCTTATTTGAATGGTTGCTTTAGGTTCTTTTACTTGATTAAATTTAAACACTTCTGCCTAAGGGGAATGATTCTGATTAGGCTGCCAAGTATTTAAATTACAGGTTCATTTAAGCTGTATTTTCGCACTAAGCTGTATTTTTCGCTAAGCAATGACCACCTGGTTGCGCCCTGATTGTTTTGCTTGATATAAAGCGTCATCTGCTGATTTCAAATGCTGTTTGTAGGTACTGCTATTTAATTCTTGATACGTTAAATGAATGGTCGCACCAATTGATGTAGTTAACGCTAACGGACCGGAATACGTTTCTATCGTTTGATCAGCGATTGTTTGCCTTATCATTTCCAACTGTTCGTCTGGGTCTTGAGTGCCAGCAAGCAGTAAAACGAACTCTTCCCCACCCCATCGAGCCAACACATCGTTTGTTGATAGCGCTCGCTCTATACGCTTAGCAACCTCTACCAAAACTTGGTCCCCAATATCATGTCCGTATGTATCATTGACTCGTTTAAATTGATCTAAGTCCAAAATAGCAAGCGTATACCCGAACGGCGACAAACGGTATGGCATTGGCTGAGTTAACAATTGTTCCAGGTAGCGTCTATTGAATAAACCTGTCAACTCACATCTCGTCGATTGCTTAACCAACTCTTTGTTGGTCTTATGCATAGTGCATAACCTTACCAGAAATACAGCAAAGCTTATGATGACCATAACACCGAGTACGACAACAATGCGGTCTTTTAAGCTCTGTTTATCTAGCGTCATCTCTGCGAGCTCTTTTTCTGCATTAAGCAGTTCATTCTCTTTCGCTAATGAAGCCGTAGCAAAGTCTTGTTCTAATAAAAAGATATCACTCTGACGCTTTTCAAATAACAGCGCTTTGTTGCCCTTGTAATAAAGCTTGAAATACCGAAGTCCAATTTCACTGTTGCCTTTAGATTCATAGTATTCTGCAAGCGCTTTGAAACCAAGCACCTTCCAACTACGGCTGCCAACAATATCAAACATCGTAGACGAACGTTTTAGATCAAAGAAAACAAAGTTATCTTGGTTCAAACCGATATTTGCTAAAGCTCTGTTTAAGTAACACTGACCCAGTTGGAGTGTGTACTTTGCAACACCCGGGTAACCAATACATTGGTTTGTTACTTTCCTTGCTAACTCAAAGTTTTTTTCTGCTAGCAGTACTTCACTCTGAGCTTTTAGAAGAAGGATTTTGTACCTTTCACTTACGCTATCATCATTAAATTTGGTGGCACTTTTATAAGCCTCTCGACCTTTTACTAAGTCGCCACTGCGTAGATAAGCAAATGATTCATTAACATATAACACACCGATGGTTGAACCATCGCGTAATCCACTTTTGATATAGAGTTTTTTGGCCTGTTCGATAAGTTTGAGTGCTTTCGGCCAATCTTCCAGATAAATATAAAGCAATGCCATATTCGACATCAACTTACTGTTATAGATATGCCGTGGGTATTTCTTGCCAAGATTTAAGCCCTTATGAAAAAAATACTGAGCTTCGGAAAAATCATTTTGGATGTTTTTGATCGACCCAACAGTGTTGTAGGCTTTTATCAACAGTTCTTCATACTGGATTGATTCAGCGATACTTATTGCTGCTTTAACTTGAGATTCAGCCTCTACTAATTCACCTTGACTCATCTGCTCAATCGCTAGTTCAACTAAAGATTGCGCCTTTAACCACCCCATATCTTCACGCTGTGCTAATGCCTTGATCTGTCGTGTGTATTCAGACACAGCCTGTTTATCGAGATCATGCTGTGCGAGATTCGATAAAATCATTAGTTCATAACCACGATAGATGGCTTTATGTTGCGTAGGGCTCGTTGCTTTTAAGGTTTCAAGCTTTTGGGAGGCAAGCTTTGGATCACCGCGAGACACATTAAGGATTTCAATGAGTTCAGCGCCATATTGAGTCGCTGATAACTCTTTTTCGGGACTGTACGCGCCTGGGGTTTCTGGTCGAATAGTCTGTAAATCGTCGTCATAAGTTGGATAGAGTAAATACAATCCTAGTACAACACTGATCAGTACGACGAGAAAAAATGAGCCTAACACTCTGTTGTTATTCATTTATAAGTGCCATTACTGATTGCATACCAATTTAATCGACGGTTACCTTAAGCGGTTTCACATTGTACCCGACACATATGGAGATTTAAATCCTGCACATGGGTCGATCCGCGTAGTATTTTTCTCATAAATTAGAATAATCAGATAATTTTCTTGATTTAACTCAGGCAATGATTCTGTAAAAAGGCGTTATAGTTATTTTCCTGTTCCAGCCTCCGTGACTTCTTTAGAAACAACGGAGCAAAATGAGAATTAACAATGACCCAAATTAATGAACAACGTCTCGTAGAACATTTCTGCGATCTAGTGAAAATTGATAGTGAATCTCGTAACGAAAAAGCGATTGCTGAAGCTTTGGCTGAGCAACTCGGTGAACTGGGTTTTGAAGTTCACAAACTGGCGGTTCCTGAAGAAGTGTCTAACGGTTTCAACATCTACGCTCGTCTAGATGGCACTCTTCCAGGTAGCACAGTATTCAGCTGCCACATGGACACAGTAACGCCAGGTATCGGCATTGAGCCAATCATCGAAGACGGTATCATCCGTTCAAAAGGTAACACAATTCTAGGTGGCGACGACAAGTCTGGTATCGCAGCTATCATGGAAGCAGTTCGTTGCATCAAATCTGAAGGCCAAGAGCACAAAACTATCGAGATTGCATTTACTGTATTCGAAGAAGGCGGTCTGTTCGGTTCTTTAAACTTCGATATGTCTTACATTCAGTCTGAGCACGCTATCGTACTAGATACAGGCGGCCCGATCGGCACTATCGTAAATGCCGCACCTGGCCAACAGAAAATCGTTGCGAAGATCAAAGGTCGCCCTGCTCACGCGGGTTTAGCACCAGAAGAAGGCATCAGTGCGATTCAAGTGGCAGCAGACGCTATCACTAAGATGAACCTGCTTCGTATCGATGAAGAAACTACGGCAAACGTCGGTATTGTTGAAGGTGGTCAAGCGACTAACATCGTAATGCCAGAGCTTAAAGTCGTGGCTGAAGCTCGCTCTCTAAACGGAGAAAAGCTAACAGCTCAAGTTGAGCACATGATCTCTACATTCCAAGAGAGTGCAAAACAATTCGGTGCTGAAGTAGAAATCGAGTCGACTCGTGCTTACGATGCATTCGTTATCGCAGACGATCACCCACACGTTCTTTCTATCAAGTCCGCATTCGAGAAGCTTGGCGTAACAGCGAACACTAAACGCACTGGCGGCGGTAGCGATGCAAACAACTTCAACGCGAAAGGCCTAACAACAGTTAACCTTTCTACTGGTATGGCGAAAGTTCACACCACTGAAGAGTACATTGCAGTGAAAGACATGGTCGCAATCACTGAGTTTGTTGTGGCTTACGTGACTCAATAGCCTTACTGGTTAACTGCCTGTCTTATTTGTTAACTAGACAATCTTACTCGTTGACGAAATAGAAAATGCCATCTAGTTAACGTCAAAAAGCCGAGTTCACATGTAACGTGTGACTCGGCTTTTTTGTTGTCTTAATTTAGACAGAAGTTCTAATCTAAAAACCCCTACGCTTCCAAAACTGCCCTTCGTCTTTCGCAACAAGGTCGAATGTCTTATCAGCAATGATGTTGCCTTTTAGCTCGACGGTCATGCGCCACTTACCTAGTTTGTTGGAGATAGGCGCCCAGATAGTATCGCCTAAGTAAAAATCCCAGTCATTGTTGCCGACATGCTCTTCACCATCGAACGGTTCGAGCACTTCACCCGTGTCGGTGGTGATGTTCGGGTGATAGATGCAGTAACGGATTTTTTCACCTTTGGCTTTTTTGATATTCAAGATATAGCCAAATTCCACGTCGATTTCAGCATCAACGGTAGTGGTGAACTCTTGGATTTTTGGAAGATCTTTAGATTTGGAATCCCACGTTGTATAGATGCCGTAAGATGTCATGTCGACCACAACAGAGCGCTTTGCCATTTCAATCGTTACCTTGGAGTTGTTCTACTAATTAATTCTATTTGCCACTCACCCAAGCTGGATAAGCACGAGGCTATTCTTGCCAATCTTTTGCCATGCGCTTAATCACCGACGGTTCGATGGCGTGAATGCTGCCATATTGCTCTCGGCACACTTCTATAACCAAATCCGCTTCGTATTTAAGTGCGAGTTGGCGGTAAGCTTTCATTTCCCAGTGCTTAATAAAGGTATTCGAAACAACCACATCAAGCCCTTGCTTTAAGCCGTCTTCTGCAGTGTTCTGACACCACTCATGCGCTTGCTGCAACTGCCTTGGGTCAAAATTATAGTCGCCTTGCTCATTCACGTAATACATATCCGCTTCAACATGCAATGCATCGTAGGTTTTTGCTTTTGTTGACTTGCCGGAACCGGGCAACCCTCGAATGAGTATTAACTTCATCTGTCACTTTACAGGCTAATTTTAAAACATGAGTTTATCTTAAATAGTGACGAGTTTCTCTGATAACTGCCGTTGCTCAACATCCGAAAACCGAGTCCTTATACTCGACTCAGATAATCACTGAATACAATGAGACTCCCCTCGACGTCGGTGGATGACTTCTGATAGCAAACACAAATAATTTACAACTATCCATTTTGTATATCGACAAGCGTATCAAACTACTATAAATTTAGATGTATAGACGTCTACATATCTAGCTTAGGGAGAAAGCTTTGCCTATTCGCATTCCAGACCAATTGCCAGCATCTGATGTTCTTCGTGAAGAAAACATCTTTATTATGCCGTTATCAAGAGCATCGACACAGGAAATTCGTCCACTTCGAGTCTTGATCCTCAACCTAATGCCAAAGAAGATTGAAACTGAAACTCAATTCTTACGCCTACTATCCAACAGCCCATTGCAAGTCGATGTAGAGCTGTTGCGTATTGATGACCGACCAAGTAAAAACACGCCTACAGAACACCTTGATAACTTCTACCGTCAATTTGAAATGGTTAAAGGGAGAAACTTTGATGGATTGATCATCACTGGTGCGCCACTTGGCTTGGTTCAATTTGAAGACGTTATCTACTGGGATCATCTAAAAACCATCATGGAATGGGCAAACAAGCATGTGACCTCAACCTTGTATGTGTGTTGGGCTGCTCAAGCTGGCTTAAAGCTCTTGTATGATTTACCAAAGCGAACTCGTAAAGATAAGCTTTCTGGGGTTTACAACCACGAGATACATAACCCGTACCACCCAATTTTACGTGGCTTCGACGATACCTTCTTGGCACCGCACTCTCGCTATGCTGATTTCTCTCAGGAATACTTAGCCGAGCATACCGACCTTGATGTTCTTGCGACTTCTGATGTAGCGGGCGTATACCTTGCGGCAACCAAAGATAAGCGAAACGTGTTTGTAACCGGTCACCCTGAATACGATGCGCATACACTTCACAACGAATACATTCGTGATTTGGGTGAAGGCATGGAGCCTGTGATACCAATCAACTACTACCCGAACAACAATCCAGACAACAAGCCTGTAGCAAGTTGGCGTAGTCATGGACACTTATTGTTTTCAAACTGGCTTAACTACTGCGTTTACCAACAAACACCTTACGATCTGGATCACTTCAGCGAAGACAACTTCACCAAGGACGACTAAGTTCTTTCTTTCGATTCACAAGCACATAAAGCCGTGCTCCATAGGTTGTTGATAAAACACCAAATGGGAGACGGCTTTTTTTATGGTGTTTGAGTCGCATTCCATAATCGACATAACACTTAAGTGTGTTCGATTTCATATCATAGATTTGTGTTCAAAAGGAGCTGCACATGCCTAACAAGTCGCTATTACCAAAATCCACTCTGTTCTCTCAACTCACGCTACTCGCCTCTCTTTCTTTGGTAGGTTGTGTTTCTGTAACCGAAGGTCCACCAAAAATGGCAAGTGATCCAATTGCGATGTCTCAATCACGTATTGAATTGGGTTTGGGTTACATGGGACAAGGTAATATGGTCAAGGCACGTGAAAATCTAGAGCTCGCTATCAAACACGCTCCTAGCTATTACCGCGCCCAACTTTCGATGGCACATTATTACGAGCAAGTTGGCGAAGTAGATGAAGCAAGAACCACTTATCGCAAAGCACTCAGTCTAGATTCAAGAAACGGCAATGTATTGAATAACTACGGTACGTTCTTGTGTAAACAAGGCGAATACGAGCAAGCTGATAAATATTTCAATCGCGCAATTGACCAACCCTACTACTACCTTGTCTCTGCAAGTTATGAGAATGCGGCATTCTGCGCGTTTAAGGCTGGTAATACCGACCAAGCAAAATACTACTTCACACGAGCGATTGACCACGATCCAAATCGCGTAAAATCGATACTACAGCTATCAAAAATTGAAGTGAGTGACGCCGATTACAACGACGCTAGGCTTCGTTTATTCAAATTCCACCAGCGTTATGGTTACCAAATTCCATCGCTTAAAATCTTGGTCGATCTCGAAAACAAAGCAGGTAACAGTGCTCTAGAGAAGAAATATCAGAGTAAGTTAGATGAGTTACTTTCTGCTTAGCGTATAGAAAAACACAAAAAACGGGCTTGTTGCGTTAACAACAAGCCCGTACGTAATTTCAACTTAATGTCTTGACTTAGCGCAGCCGCTATTTTAGCGCGATCCACTCTTGTCTTTGCTCGTCGTCCATAAAGGTCCATGCGATAAAGCGACTCACCTTCTGGCCTTGCGACATCTCAACCACTTTTACTTGTTTAGCTCTTAGCTTACCCAGCTCTGAACGAACCATATCGACGTTATCTTTCTTAGAAATCAATGTCGTGAACCACAATACTTGAGTAGCAAAAAGTTGGCTCTCTCTCGCCATTTTCATAATGAAAGCAGCTTCGCCACCCGGACACCAAAGTTCAGATTTTTGGCCACCAAAGTTTAAGGTTGGTTTCTCTTGCTTAATCGATTTGGCTGGCTTCTTATTCATCTCGGGCTTGAATGACTTGCCCGCTTTCTTAGCTCGGTTTGCCGCTAAGTTATCCAGTTTACGTTGTGATCCCTTTTCCGCCTCTTCTAGAGAACTATGGAATGGAGGGTTACAAATAGTGACATCGTAACGTTCATTATCCTTAATCACGCCTTTAAAGATAGATTCAGAGTCCGCTTGTAGACGAGCTCGGATCTTACCTTTTAGATTAGGGTTACTTTCAGCAATGAAGTTCGCTGTTTTGATGGAGACTGAATCGACATCCGTACCCGTACAGCGCCATTTATACTCTGTCGTGCCAATGATTGGGTAAATACAGTTTGCACCAACACCGATGTCTAATGCTTTCACAGAGGCGTGATTATAAGGCTCACCTTGTCCATCGCTGTTTAGGATGTCTGCCACTCTGTGGATATAATCTGCACGGCCAGGAATTGGTGGGCACAAGTAACCAGCAGGAATATCCCAATGCTTAACGCCATAGTGATGCGCCAGTAAAGCCTTGTTAAGTAGCTTAACAGCCAATGGATCAGAGAAATTAACGGTGTCTTCGCCCGCCGGGTTCTTGATCAGATGTTCTTTTAGCTCAGGTAACGCTGCAACCAATAACTCAAAGTCGTAGCGACCTGTGTGTTGGTTTCTTGGGTGTAATCCACCTTGAGGCTTCTCTGCCGAACGTCTTTTCTGTGCTGCATTCTTGTTAAATACAGTTTTATTGAAAGACGCCTTATTCGATGGCCCTTTATTCGCGCCCGGCTTACCTTTGCTATCTTTTGCAAAAGGTCGCTTTGCTTTGTTGTTACTAGCGCCTTTTGAAACTGTACTCTTTCGGTTTTTATCCGATGTGTTCTTTGAAGAAATACGCTTATCGCTGCTTGGTTTACCTGCACTTGGCTTAACATCACCTTGCTTGCGGTTACCTTGCGTACTATTACCTTGAGTACGGTTACCTTCGTTAGCTTGGTTATCTTTTGTTTTTGCTGCGGAGGTACTGTTTTTCGACAGGCTTAGCGTCGTTCTATTTTGTGATTGGCTCATTGGGCTACTTCTTTAAATCTAAATACATCATGAATAAACGGGCATCTAACTCAAGTTGATGATATTCCGGTTCCATGTGACAGCATAGTTGGTAAAAGGCTTTGTCGTGCTCTTTCTCTTTGATGTGCGCCAGTTCGTGTACCACCAACATTCTCAGCAAAGGTTCTGGAGCATTTTTAAAAACACTGGCGATACGAATCTCATTCTTCGATTTGATCTTTCCACCGTGATTTTTCGCGACGTAAGAGTGCAGACCTAATGCATTATTGATTAGGTGTATCTTGCCGTCATAAATCACTTTACTGATCGGTGGTGTTTTTTTCATATAACGATTTTTAATTTCAATCGCATAGTCAAACAGGGCTTTCTCGCTTTTTATTTCATGATTCTTTGGGTAGCGAGCTTCGAACCACGGCACCAACTTTCCCGATTCAACTAGTTGAGTTACCGGGTCGAGAATGTGCTTCGGGTAGCCTTGGATATAGCGTAAAGAAGGATGCATGCTGAAAGACCGTACAAGTTACACCACGACAATACGTTGTGGTCTTGAAAATTGAGCCGCATAGTGTAACTGATCACACTTTTCTAATCACCTAGGATTCGTTACACTTTAGCGAGATTCACCAAGAGCTAGACTCAAAAAGAGATTATAAAAATGAAACGTGTTGTATTGTACGTCGCAGACAAATGCCCGCACTGTAAAGATGCACAGCGCTATTTGGATTCAAAGAAAATTGTTTACCGCCTAACGAATGCAAAGATGCAGCGTGGTCGTAAAGAGTTGCAAGCGATGGGAGCTCGCTCTATCCCCGTACTTAAAATCGGCGACCAGGTGATGGTCGGCTGGAATCAGAAAAACTTCGATAAGATGTATAACTCAAAGAGTACCTAAGTGCTCTAAGCCAGTAATACTTCTATATAATAAAGCCCGAATGTCCAATCTAGGATACTCGGGCTTTGTTGTTCTATACCATTCTAAATCACACGTAGCGCTTAACGAAATCAATAAAGGTTCGGTCTGCCTTCGACAAGTACCCTTCCTTTCTCCAAGCCATAGATAGATTGAGTTTTACAGGATCTTTAAATGGCACCCCCACAACGTCTTCTTCGTATTCTGTGACCAAACTCAGCAGCGCAGTAATGGCAAACTCTCGTTTTACTATAGAAAGAATCATTGGCAATAAGTTGGTTTCGAAGGCGATGGTCATATCGAGATTGTATTTTTTACAGGTCGCATCAATGAAATCACGGTGGAAATAACCCGACTTGAACATAATCAGTTCTTGAGCGAAAAACTCTTCAAAGGTAATGAATGGTTGTGACGCTAATGGGTGTTCTTTACCAACAACAGCTAGCATCTCAGAACTCAACAAGTGATCGGTTTCGAGATCATCTGGGACATTTTCATGATTGATAACCCCGATATCCAGTTCGCCGTTTAACAGCATTTCACGAATCGAAGCGGTACCAGCATCTATAAGCGTCAGTTTTAGGTTTGGGTATTGGCTTTTAAAGGCCATCACCACCTGTGGGAAAAAGTAGCTCCCCATCATACTTGGAGCGCCTAATCGAACCTCGCCTTTTTCTAGTCCCTTTAGCTCATTCATTGCGAGTTGAGCATCATCAAACTGCTGGGCGACTCGCTTTGCATGCTCAAACAGTACCTTTCCCTCTTCCGTTAAGGTGACGGATTTATCTCCTCGACGAAATAGAATCAACTCAAGCGTCTGTTCTAGTTTTTTAATGGAGATACTCAATGCAGGCTGTGCGATATGCAGCGCTTTTGCAGCCTGGGTAAAATTACCAAACTGAGCAACGGCCAGAAAATGTCGAAGAGGTTTTGATTCAAGCATGGCGATATATTTAATATATAGAGGTGATATTTTTAATATATTTCTTTAATCACACTTGTACTGATAACTTGTTCACAAATAGCTTACTTACTCGCGCAGGCACAACGTAAATGTTTGATAAAGGCAGTCCTCAATACAAACGCATCACCCAATCATTGGCGATTGGTTCATTTATCATTTTCTGTAACCTTTACCTCTTTCAGCCTATCTTGCCGCACATGGCGGAGCACTTCCAAGTATCTGAAACTCAGATCAACTGGCTGTTTGCCGCGACAACACTTGGGCTTTCCATCAGCTTGGTGCCTTGGGCAATCGCTTCTGAAACCTTTGGTCGAAAACCTATTATCCTATTCAGTCTGTTCGCTATTCCTTTGATTGGATTGAGCATGGTGTTCACAACCACTCTACTGCAACTTGTTATTGCCAGAGCATTAATGGGAATCGCAGTCGCTGCTTTTGCAGGCGTGGCGGTTGCCTATATGGTCGAAGAGTTATCACCCAAAGCATTTGCAGTCGCGATCGGTGGTTATATTGCAGCCAACTCATTGGGTGGAATTTTCGGACGTGTATTGGGTGGCTTGATTACGGATTATTTTGACTGGCACGCAACGGTTTTGTTTTTCGTGGTCGGCTCCTTAATCGGCGCTCTCTATATTGCGTATAGTCTGCCTGACCAACAAAACTTCAAACCTCAAAAAGGGTTGTTCTTTCATCATAACCGCTCGGTTGTGATGCACTTAAGAAACCGTACCTTGTGGCTCGCGATGTTGATTGGTGGCGCTAACTTCGCGCTATTCGTTAACCTGTATTCAGTAATGGGCTTTAGGTTGGTATCCGAACCTCACTCAGTGCCTGTGGGCTTAGCTTCACTGATATTCCTATGTTACTTGGCCGGTACGGTAAGCTCTAAGCTCTCCAACAAATGGACACTTCGCTTTGACCCGTTAAACGGTATATTGATGGGCGTGTGTATTAGCTTAATCGGAATGTTGGTTTCTGCCGTCGACAAAGTCCCATTCATGTTAGCTGGGTTGTTATTGATCAGTGGCGGAGCTTTTTTCGCCCATACCCTAGCCTATTCTTGGGTAAGTCAAAAAGCATCGAGCGCGAAAGCGACAGCAACCGCACTTTACTTAGTTCACTATTACATAGGCGGGAGCTTAGGTGGTTTCTTACTCTTATATTGCTGGCAGTTGTTCGGTTGGAATGGTGTTATCGCCGGTGGGTCTATCTTTTATGTCGCGATATTTGCATGGGTCTACCAGTTAAAACAACTTCAAGTGTCAGCCTCTAAACTCGCACAAGCATAAGTACGACCGAGGTTGTAACTCAATTATTGCTTTTGATTAACGTCCGTTCTGATATCCTACGCAAAATTTCATTTCGGAACCTGTTATGTCGAACACTCAAAGCTCAGATCTTCAAACCATCCATGACCAAGTAAAACAGTGGTTAGACGATGTCGTTATTGGCCTAAACCTGTGTCCATTCGCAGCCAAGCCGCAACGCAATAAACAGATTAAGATCTTTGTGAGTGAAGCAAATACGGAAGAAGCGTTGTTGGGAGACATCATGACGCATTTCGTAGAGTTAGATAACACGCCAGTCCCAGAATTAGAGACGACGTTGGTGGTTGTGCCTAACATGCTGCAAGATTTCTTCGACTACAACATGTTCATTGATTGGATTGAGGCCTTGATCAAACAAGAAGATTGGGAAGGCGTTTATCAAGTGGCAACCTTCCACCCAGACTATTGCTTTGGTGGTGCGGATCCAGAAGACGATGAAAATCTTACTAACCGCTCTCCGTATCCGGTTTACCATTTGATTCGTGAATCGAGTATGGAAAAAGTGTTGAAGCACTACCCCAACCCTGAAGCGATTCCTGATACCAACATCGCGAGAGTTGAATCTTTAACGCCGGAAGAACGTCGTCAACTGTTCCCTTACCTGTTCAGTTAATCGTTCAGTTAATCGCTAACAAGATGGCTCATATTCCTGAGCGTTCTTGATGATATGGACGAGAAATGAACTGATCTCGTCCATTTTGTTTCGCAATGTACAGGCATTCATCGGCAACTTTGATGAGCTTATCTAACGCCGACATCCTTTCCCCTTTGGTATCCCCTGTACTCAACTCAAAATGACACGCACCGATTGATATAGTGACTGGCTTTCTATCAAGCGTGATTTTCTTCATCTCTTGTAAAAGAGTCATGAACTTATCTTCAACACAACTTGGTGTTTTATTTGGGTACCAAAGAATGAACTCCTCGCCACCAAAGCGCGCCACAAACTCACCCTCTTGAGTGTTATGGCTCAGCACGTTCGCCACTTTCTTTAAGACAACATCACCCATTTGGTGGCCATAAGTGTCATTGACCTGTTTAAAGAAATCGATGTCGACAACGGCCAAGGTTCCCTTTCCTAAGGATCCTTTTAACTGCTCCACTTCTGCATTCAACGTTTTGAACAAGCAACGTCTATTTGGCAAATGGGTCAGAGGATCATACAGAGCTTGGTACTCTAACTTCTCATTCAGCTCTTTGAGTTTTCGTTCTTGCTGTCTTCTAACCAGTTCCACTTCGATCCATGAGGCCATTAACCTCATAACGTCGATATCGAACTCTTTGAATTCACGATGATAAGGAGCCGGGCTTGAAAAATTTAAGGTGCCATAAAGCTCATCATTAACGAAAATCGGGATGCCAATATAAGACTCTAAACCAAAAGACTGGTAAGCGGGATGCGTCGCATACTTATCGTGTTTGCCACAATGCTCTATGCAGATAGGACCAATCGATTTACAGGTAATTTCGCAATAGGTTGAACGATAATCGAAGATATCGCCACTATTGAGCTCAACCCCTTCAGGTGTGACAGAGTGTTCAACTAAGTAAGTATTACCCTCGACTTTAGATAAAATACCGATATCAAGGTTGAAGCGTTCAAGCCCCATGATAAGCAGCTGAGCGATCTGAATATCGAAGCCCTTCCGGTAATCATTGGTGATTTGATACAAGCGACGTATAACAATTTCGCTTTCACTGGCTTGGTTCATAAATGGAGTCCCACTGCAGCCGAAGTTAATGGCAACATTAATATTTGGTATATTAAGAAGAGTAAAGTGTAAAAAAACATAATAATCAATTGGTTTGTATGCAAAATACCTCATTGGTCCAATGAATAAAAGTCGACTTCTTCGACTTTGCGTTAGCACCCTATTCCTAGCTTTGGTAAAATAATCCATTAACGAAACAGAATGGATAGGAAAATGAACCTTTCTCAACTAAGCCAAGAAATCTACGATCACCTTTACCGCGACATTGAAGAGTTCCGCAGTACTTTTGATCTGCCTGTTGCTGCTCCTGAAACAATGGACGAAAAAGGCGATACGCTACATACCTCTCTAGCGATCGAAGAACTAACAGAACTTGCAGAAGCTGATTCTAAAATCGAACAAGCGGACGCTATCGTAGACAGCGTTTATGTTTTGATGGGACGTTTAGTTCACCTTGGCCAAGCTAAGGTAGAAGACAACCTAGCAATCAGCTACCTGATCGACCTACTGTTGAATGTTTCTAAAAACCGCTCAATCGACTTTCTGCCTTGTTGGGACGAAGTACACTCAAGCAACATGAGTAAAGTGTGCCGTAACGAAACAGAATACGCAGAAACTGAAGCTTTCTATGCTGAGCAGAACATCAAACTGATGGCTGTTCAAAAAGGTGAATACATCATCGCTAAGTGTGCGGAAGATTTCGTATCGGAAGGCAAGACAGTTCGCCAAGGTAAAGTACTAAAATCAGTACATTACCGCCCTGCGAACCTTGAGTCTCTAACGGCTTAAGTAAGGCTACAACTGAAGCACTTTAAAGCCGCAGTTGACTGAAATCGAAAACGCCACGTTATTTTAACGTGGCGTTTTATTATCTATTAGAAAGCTCTAGCTGTGGTAATTGGAGCCTTGTATTAGAAGCAGAACACTATACCAGTCGTGCCATGTGATAAGCCGCCACATATTCGCCATTTCTGAAAGCGAACCCTGCGGACTCTCCTTCAATCACGAAACCGAACTTCTTATACAGGCTGATCGCTCTTTCATTATCGGTGTATACCGTTAACTCCATTCGCTTGATGTTAATCCAGTTATCACACAAGTCGATCGCGGTCGCGAGCAGTTGACTACCGACACCTTTGCCTAATACATCGTCTTTAACACCCATACCGAATGAAGCAACATGACGCCTTCTCGGGTTTACACACACTTCCATTCCCAAATTACCAACAATCTCATCGTCGATCATCGCGACATACGAGTACACGTTGTCGGGCATATTTGAGATTCGTTTCTGCCAGCTTTCCAGAGATGGATTTGGGAGTTGCAGCGTACCGGTATAAGCATTAGTGCATTCGTAAACTTCTTTGATTCCCTTTGCATCTGACGGTTCAGACCGTCTCACTATAATACTCATCGCAACTCCTACTATTTTCATCACTAAATATGAAACACATCCTTGATGTGCACCTAGACACACTATCAAATAGTAAATATTTAACAATAGGTTAGATGAAATTGTTTCAAATTAAGGAATTAGCAAGTGGAGGGAAACAGTATTTTGACGAAGGCGTATTAATAATATGGTTTAACTTGTAGTGGCTAACGGAAAGTTTCCGATGGAGAGAGTAAATACTAGGTTATTATGTTGATGTGATATGGACACAAAGGTATGTGCCCATATTGTTTAACTAGCTCTCTTGATTAGTCACGTTCACATTGAACTTGCATGACTTTAAGGTCCGTAGCATTGAGCTTCTTAGCTAACGCTGCGCCTTCTTCATTACATTGCTCAAGAGTCGTAAATTGGGTGTTAACTTCCATTTCTGCTGTGCTGTCAGCGCCACCCATCATTAGACTTAGAATCAGTGTGAGTTCGTACATAAAATAATCCTCTTTCGAGCTTTAAAAGCGTCCATTCGAATAAGATAAAGTGACTAGAATCCGCCCTAATTCACTTGTTTCGTTTGAGATAATTCTAGTCATTCGCTCGAATCGAGTCTTACCATTTTGTGCCACTAACTAATAAAGCAGCATAGCCATGATTTAAAGGTATAAAAAAGACCAGAGCATCATGCTTCTGGTCTTTTTATGAATCAAACGTCAATCAGAACTCAGTTTCTGAGTCACTTTTCTCTAGGCTGATGACATTCAAAACTGCAAATGCAGAGGCTAGGAATAAGCCTAATATCCAAACAAAATACCACATGAGAAACTCCTTAATACAGTGAATTGCCGTTGCGTTCGACATACTCGTTATCGAGTCGTCCAAACATGGTGCGATAACTAAAAGCGGTGTAACAAAGGATGATTGGCAACATCACAAATGCTACGCCTGTCATGATGTTCAAGGTCAGTTCGCTTGATGTCGAGTCCCAAAGGGTTAAGCTATGACTTGGATTAACACTCGACGGGATAATGAACGGGAACATCGAGAAAACCGCCGTTAAGATGATGCAAGCGTTAGTCAGGCTTGAACTAATAAAAGCAATCGCATCCCATTTCAACCTTGCGCCAATCAAAGCCAGCAATGGAATGGTCACGCTGCCGATCGGTGCAAACCACATCCAAGGGTACGTATCGAAGTTGGTTAACCAAGCGCCTGTTTGTGTGATGACTTCTTTGTTCAAAGGATTCGAAGCCGAGCTATGATCCATCGCACTGACTACCAGATAACCATCAATGTGGCTTATTGTTAAACCACCTAGCACCATGAGACTCACCACAAGTATCGCACTCACCTGAGCAACCAATCTTACCTTGTTGTATAGCGCATCTGTCGTTTTCATCATCAGCCAAGCACTGCCTTGCAACAACGCCATCAATAAACCAACGAAGCCACACAACAGAGCAAACGGATTAAGCAAATCAACAAACGATCCGTGGTACTCAACCATGATTAAACTATTGAGCGAGAATGGAAGCCCTTGCATCAAGTTGCCAAACGCGACACCAAATAAAATCGGCGGAAAAAAGCCTGAAAACGAAATCGCTAAATCACACACTTTTCGCCATTGGTCGTTATCTATCTTGGCTCGGTACTCAAGTGCAAGAGGACGCAGCCACAATGAGATAAGAGCCAAGTACATCGCAACATATAAGCTTGAAAACGATGTCGCATACACTAACGGCCAAGCCGCAAACAAAGCTCCACCTGCGGTAATTAACCACACCTGGTTGCCGTCCCAATGGGGTGCAATGGAGTTAATCATCACTCGTCTTTCAGAGTTGGTTTTACCGATAAACGGTAACAACGCTCCTACTCCCATATCAAAGCCATCGGTGATCATAAAACCAATCAGCAACACACCGATTAGCACCCACCAAATTAAACGCAATGTGTCATATTCGAACATGAGTCAGTCACCTTATTGTTGAACTTGTTGTGCCAATTTGGCTTCAAGTGATGTTGTTGTTGTTTGTTCATAGTGATAACGCCCCGTTTTCAAACTGCTTGGGCCTTTTTTAGCGACGGTAATCATCAAGTAACTTTCAACAATGATGAAGACCGCATAGAGGCCAATAATTAGCGCGAGAGACGTAAGTAAGTTTTCAACGGTTTGCGAAGAAGCCGCGACCGCAACAGGGAGAATTTCACCGACCGCCCATGGTTGACGACCATACTCTGCAACAAACCAACCAGCTTCGATTGCCACCCAAGGTAATGGAATTGACCAAAGTGCCGCCTTCAATAACCAAGGCTTTTGCGTAATATTTTTACGGTAGGTTTGAAGGAAGGCTGCACCAAAGACAAACAACATAATGAAGCCACAGCCCACCATAATTCGGAATGACCAGAAAAGAGGCCAGACCGTTGGAATGGAATCATCTGCTGCTTGTTGGATTTGCTGTTCAGTCGCATCGGTCACGGTGTCGGTGTAACGCTTAAGCAATAAGCCGTAGCCAAGGTCGTGCTTGGTTTGATCAAAGGCTTGTTCCGTCTCATAAGAGGTGTCGCCAGCTCGTAAACGCTCTAGCAATTCATAAGCAATAATACCGTTTCGAATGCGGACGAGGTGTTGATCACGCAAGTCATGAAGCCCTGTCACTTGCTCGTCCAAAGATCGCGTTGCAATAATCCCCATCACATAGGGAATTTTCACAGCAAAGTCGGTTTTGCCTTCTTCTTGATTTGGTAATCCAAACAAGGTAAACGCCGCAGGTGCCGGTTCGGTGTGCCATTCAGCTTCAATCGCTGCGAGTTTTACTTTTTGGACGTCACCCAGTTCATAGCCCGACTCATCACCTAATACGATCACCGATATGATAGAAGCAATGCCGAACGAAGCTGCGACAGCAAACGAACGTTTTGCAAAAGCAACGTCACGACCTTTAAGCAAGTAGTATGAACTCACGCCAAGGATAAACACCGCACCGCAGGTATAAGCCGAAGCGACTGTGTGTAAGAACTTAACTTGAGCAACTGGGTTGAGCACCACTTCGGCAAAGCTAGTCATTTCCATACGCATGGTTTGGTAATTAAACTCCGATCCAATCGGGTTTTGCATCCAACCGTTAGCAACCAGAATCCATAATGCAGAAAAGCTTGAGCCCAACGCCACCAGCCAAGTCACCATAAGGTGTTGGCGTTTGGACAGCCTTTCCCAACCGAAAAAGAACAGTCCAACAAAGGTGGATTCTAGGAAGAATGCAACAAGGGCTTCGATAGCAAGAGGAGCACCGAAAATATCGCCGACATAGTGAGAATAATAAGACCAGTTGGTGCCGAACTGGAACTCCATGGTTAATCCGGTCGTGACACCTAATGCGAAGTTAATACCAAAAAGTTTGCCCCAAAAGCGAGTCATGTCCTGATAGATTTGCTTACCGGTAAGCACATAGATCGACTCCATGATCGCCAATAAGCAAGACATACCAATAGTTAACGGGACAAAGAGAAAGTGAAACATAGCGGTTAGCGCAAACTGTAAACGCGACAATTCAACTACATCAAACATTTAAGCTCAAAACATCATAATGATGGATTTCATATTAAGAATTGGAGCGTATTTCAGCACAGTTTGAACAAACCAAACTAGAACAGATTGAATGTTAAAAAACAGAACAGGTTGAATTATCCGACGAGTGACAAGCTAGATTTCAAGTAAACATAGTCGAGGATCGACTAACGACTTAGGCTTGTGATTCCATGGTCTGAATCAAACTACCTAGTGTACGAATGGCTTCTGCTATTTTGTCGTCACAAGCGTACGAACAATTGAGACGAATATGATGAGAGAACTTTTTGTCGCTGCTGAGTATAATTCCCGGCGCAACAGAGATGTTGTGTTCAAGTGCTTGCTCATAAAGCTTCTCAACACAAACAGAATGAGGCAACTCTATCCAAAGGAAGTAACCACCTTGGCTTTTATGCACCATCGCACTTGAAGGTAAGCTAGATTCTAACAATGCAATATGCGCCTTCTTCCTTTCATTCAAAAGCTTGCGAAGTTTTTTAAGATGGTTGTCATAACTATAAAACGTCAGGTAATGAGACAGTCCAAGTTGGATAGGAATACTGCTTGAGAGCGTCGAAAGGTGCTGCAATCTCTGAATCTTTAACGCTTGTTTCCTTGCAACTACCCAACCGATTCGAAAGCCGGGCGACAATGATTTGGAAAACGAACCGCACAGCATGATTTGCTCGCCGGTGTCATAGGCTTTAGCAGGCAATGAGCTTTGGTTGCCGACATGAAGTTCTCGATACACATCGTCTTCGATCATCGGGATCTTATGGTCATTCACTAACTCGGCGAGTCGCTGCTTGTTGTTATCACTCATCGAATAGCCAACAGGGTTTTGCGATTCTGTCATGAACCAACATGCTTTGATGTCCATTGAAGCGAACACCGACTCCAATACATCTAAATCGATACCGGTTTCAGGATCGGTCGGGATCTCAACAGCGGTAAGATTAAGCCTTTCAATGGTCTGTAACACACCGTAAAACGCAGGGTACTCTATCGCGACTAAGTCACCCGGTTCGGTACAGGATTGCAGGCATAAGTTAAGTGCTTCCATTGCCCCAGATGTGATCACAATATCGTCGGGCAATACATCTAGCCCACCAGTTTGATAACGTTGAGCGATTTGCCTGCGAAGTGTTTCACTGCCCGGAGGAAGATTAGTAAGCATGCTGTTATCGGGCATTTGGCGACTGGCATTGGCTAAACTGCGCGACAACGCTTGATGCGGAAACAAGGCAGGGTCTGGAAATGCCGAGCTGAGTGGAATGATGCTAGGGTCTTTGGCTCGTTGAAGCACATCGTAAAGCAGGTCACTGATTTTAACGGGATACGGCTTGATGGCTTTTTGTTGCGTGTGTTCTGAGGTGAATACATTTCTACGCGGTAACACGAAATAACCAGACTTAGGCTTTGAGCGCACATAGCCTTGGTCTTCAAGTTGTTGATAGGCCTGAAGTACCGTCTCGATACTGAGTTTGTAGCGCTTACACGCGTCTCTTATTGATGGGATCTTCTCACCACTAAGCCAGATGTTTTGTTCTATCTG
Organism: Vibrio sp. 10N.286.49.C3; assembly: GCF_041469545.1. Classification (NCBI taxonomy): domain Bacteria; kingdom Pseudomonadati; phylum Pseudomonadota; class Gammaproteobacteria; order Vibrionales; family Vibrionaceae; genus Vibrio; species Vibrio sp. 10N.286.49.C3. Next base: position 14,515 of record NZ_JBFRKT010000054.1, on the reverse strand, counting down.
ATTCTTGATTGTATTGGCGAGTATCTGAGATTTTTTCATCAAAAAGTCTTTTCTATCTAATGTGTAAAATATTACTAAACCGTGAATATTCGAAGTACTCAGACATTCAGGTATAACAAAGCCCTACCCTAAACCCAATTACCTTCACGGTCGACTTGTTTATCTCTCCCATAAGAAAAGACACCACACTCATCAATCGAGTGTGGTGCCTTAATTACTGAGCTGCTTAGCTACTTAGTTTAGATTAACTAGCCGACTAGTTAGCTGGACGCCACACGCCCCATTGATCATTTTCGTAGGTCGCTTTAGGGTTTGTACCACCTTGAACCCACCATTGTGCTTTCCACGACAGGTTTGAATACATCACAACTTCACCGCCTAGGTAAGTCGCTGATGAATCCCATGTGCCTGGGTCAGGAGTCGGATCAGGATCCGGCGTTGGATCTGGGTCTGGTGTTACACCACCGTCATCAGCAATTACTTCAAAAGTGAAGGTTTCAACACTTTCGCTTTCAATCGAGCTAGCCATAAACGATAGAGTTTCGTTTGCAGTGATGCCAGTGGTATCAACTACGATAGAAGCCGTGCCGTTATTTTGAATGCTTACTGAAGAGCCTTGAGTTTGAGTCAATGTCGCCACTTCGCTTGTTGCAATCACAACTTTGTCGCCAGCATTCACTACGTTGTCACTCTTCACTAGCTCGTAGATGTCGCCTTTTAATGGTTCAACACCACCGTCGCCACCATCAATCAGCGTTAACTGACCAGAAGCACGGCTATCTTTTGAGTTAAAGAAGTTACGTGAAGGATCGTTTTGGAAGTACATGTAGTGCTGCATTTCAGTGTGCCAATCACCAATGAAGATCGCGCCATCTTTAAACTCTTCGTGCCAGCCGTTAATCTCTGAAGCCAACAAGCGAGCCCAATCGTTAACGTTTGAAGCGTCGATAACGATGTCGAAGCTACGCGCGACTTCACCGTACTTGTTGATGATGTCGTACTTAACCGTATCACCAATTTCTGGCGTACCAAACTGGTCAGAAACAAACAGGTCGCCACGGACTAGATCAGGTTGAGGACCCGGCTCTGGTGGAGGAGTTGTTCCCCCCGCGATAGTGATGTCTGAACAGTTGTAGAAACCTTCACCCGCGGCATCGTCACGTTGCCAACGTACGTATAAGATTGCGTCGCCAGAGCGGTCTGAAGGAATCGTTACGTTGATACGGTATTTGCCACCACTTACAGGAACATTCCCAACTTCTTGGATAAGATCTAAATCACCCCACGCTAGGCCTTTGCTCAGGTCGGCGTTTGGTTTTGTTAGATAGAACTCCCAGAATGACGGGTTGTGTGGTGCAGTCGCGTTGAATACATATTCAAATTTACCAGTGCTTAGCTCGGTGCGAGTCCAACCAGTATGAGGAGCACCCATGCCACGTTTTTGCGAATCATTGGCATAACACAAAGTGCCGTCTGGAATCGCAGCTTTCACAGCATTGATATTGTTGAAATCTTGGATATTTTTCGCATACTCGTTGCGTTGAACGAAAGGATATGATCCTGAAATCTCTTTTGCTTGAGCACACGCCGCATTTGGTGGCGTACCAGACCAAACTCCGCCTTGTTCATAACACGTATTCTGACGTGCACTTGGAAATTCAGACCAACCATGAGCGTTTGCTACTGATGGTACGCTGGATAGCATAGCCATCCCCACTGCTATTTTTAGAATATTATTATTTGCTGTTTTCACTTTCCCACTCTCTATTATTTTACCCCGTATGCAATATTGATTGGATATTTACTAATCAAGATTGCAGTTCGAGGGTTTATAGTTTCTGACTTAAAGAACACGGAAAATATATACGTCATAACTATCAATAAAAGTGGGATTTATTTTGAAAGGAATCAGAGTCACACAACTCAAAGAAATGTGTTAGAGATAGATGATATTGCTTCGAATTATCGATTTTTACCGACACGAATTACGCATTCCCTAAGAAAATAGTTCACTAGGAAGGTATTTTTTTAGGGAATCAATTGGAGTGAAACGCTCGCATAAATAATGATATTGAGTGCTTTTGATCATCATCAAAACGTTGTTGAGACTGTTGCAAAGTCGCTAAGTGACTAAGCTATTAAGCTATTAAGCTATTAAGCTATTAAGCTATTAAGCTATTAAGCGTATACGTTTATAAATCGCTAAACCACTAAACGTTAGTTTGAAAGAGCTAAACTAATAGCGGCTATGCATACCAAAGCGATTCGACATATCATCGTCCATACGACCGCCCTTCCAACCGCCACCGCCCAACAAATTAAGTACATCACGCGCGTTATATTCCTCACCACCGAAGAAGTCGTTAGACACATCATTACGCAGCAATTGAATGGCTGGAGCAATTTCAGCAGCAAGGTCTTGTGGATCAGCAAACAATGCTAAGGCAACCAGTTGTTGGCGCTTACTCAATTCACATGAACTCGTTTCTACTTGCCCAATAGAGAAAAAATCACTGCTTCCGTACGCTTTCACCAACTTTGCAGAAAGTGATTTGATTACTTTCTTGATTCGTCGTCGTTGAATATATCTAAACATAGAGATTGCCTTGTATTGATGAGCCTAAATTAACCAAACAATAGGTAAGTTTGATTGTCGACCGAGATGCTTTTTACTTGCGTGTTAAATACGGATTCTAGCTGTTCAGGCACAAGCACTTGCTCTGCACTGCCTGATGCTTGTAGTACGCCCTTTTCGAGCAGCAGTACTTGGTCGGCATGCCTCAAGGTTCGGTTCAGGTCGTGGTTAGCCATAATAACCGCAATGCCCTTCTCAGCCACTCGTTCGATAAGCTTATACAGCAACGCTTCTTGAGCAATATCTAACGGCGCTGCAGGTTCGTCTAGGATCAGGAGCTTTGCATAAGGGTTAAGCGTCGGCCAAATTTGCAGGCACATTCCCGCCAAACGAACGCGTTGCCATTCACCACCAGACAGTGTCTGAATTGAACGATGAAGTTTATCTGTGATGTCCAACATCTGGCTTATCTCTTCCAAAGCCGTGTTGATTTCAGTATCAAGGCCATGTGATGAACTTGGCAGTGATAACGCAAGGTATTGGAACACTTCCAAGTTGAAGGCGGGTCTTGCACTTTGACAAAGATAAGCGCGATGCAATGATAAATCTTGTAGTGATAATACTGACAAGTCTTGACCGTCGAGCTTTATATCACCTTTGTAGCCATCACCAACGCCAGATATCGCTTCTAATAAGGTACTTTTCCCACTGCCATTAGGACCGATGACATGAGTCACCTGCCCTTGCTTGAGCTCAAATGATAGTGGTAATAAACGAGCGCCAACGCTCAGGCTCTTAATTTGAATCATGATTTTTAATTAACATCCAAATGAAGATTGGTGCACCGATACTGGTGGTCATCACACCCAAGGGTAATTCTGCAGAATCGAGTAATGTACGTGCGCAAATATCAGCAAACACCAGTAACGCGGCACCTGCAACGGCAGACAAAGGAAGAAGGTATCGGTTGTCGGTACCAATCGCTAAACGGAGTAAGTGTGGCACCACCAAACCCACAAAGCTGATCACGCCACCTAACGCTACTGCGCAGCCGACTAAAATAGACACAGCGAAGATTAGACGCCAACGTAATCTCGGAACGTTCACGCCTAACTGCGCAGCATGGGTCTCGCCAATCATGAGTTTGTCTAGCTTGCTACCTTGCAGGCACAGCCAGATAATCACGGGGATCATTACTAAGGTGAGCGAGTGTTGGTACCAAGTGACGCCACCTAAGCTGCCCATCAGCCAATACATCAATAAGCGTAGGCTGAGGTCATCACTAAAATAGAACGCCCACGTCACCATCGCGCCAGAAAGAATGCCTAACGCAACACCCACCAGCAATAACTTGGCCGTAGTCAGTCGCATCGTTTTAACCATGCTCACTAGAATCACGGTAAAACAGAGTGACCCTAAAACGGCGGCAATCATGAACAGTTCTGGTGTAGGAGCAAACGGTAAGAAGAACAGCACGATCACCATCGCTAAGCTTGCACCACCAGAAATGCCGAGCACACCGGGCTCTGCTAATACGTTACCCAATAAGACTTGTAAGCTTGCGCCAGATACGGCTAACCCTGCCCCGATAGCAATAGCCGCCAATAGTCGAGGTAAGCGTAAATCAATCAGTAGTTTTTGTTCTAACGTGGACAAGGTGCCCAGAGGGGAAATGAAAAGATCGCCAACCATTAGGTAAATCGCACTCAGCGCGACAAGCAGTGCTGCCATCAGATAAATGGCTCGGGTCCATTTGCGCTGTTTTTGGTGAAGAAGTTGTTGGAAATCCATATCAAGCTACTTTGAAATTGTTCGCGTAACCTTACCTGTATCCCCAAATAAACTCAAGGCTCACACCGTAATGTGAACCTTGATATTTCAACCAGTTGAGCGGTTGTTTTCGTCGTTTAAACCCGAGTCGGTATTAATCGTACACAAGCTGACCGTGGTCGAATCGTGTTTCAACTTCGCACACCATTAAGGCCGCTCGTTGACCGATAGCAACGTTGCGATTTGGGAACACAACTGCTTCGTTTTCATTCTTCGCCATCAATGGCTTATCACCATCATGACCAAACACTTCACCGTGCTTGAACGCCGTAAAGTTTTCAACGGCATCAGAGAACATGAAATCAAAATCATCATGCAAACGAACAATGGTTCGGCTTACGCGATAAGTAATGGTTTTCTTTGGCAAATGCTCTGGTTCTATTTCAGCAATCAAATTGCGCATTGCCAAATCGAAAGCAGTTAACTTATCAAGCTGGTTCTCACCAATTCTTGCTACCTGCCCTAGCTCCATTGTCAGTGCTTGGGCTTCAAAGTTTTCAGCGCTGTACCAACTGAAAGTACTCGTTGGCGCATTGGATAACAACACCGCTTCAACGTGAGCACTGTTAATGAAATCGAACAAGGCTTTACTGCGAACTTCGTGTCGAACCTTAGGGCTTACGGCGAAAGAGTAATGCTTAGACAAACGGATCGCACAGTGCAGATCTAAGTGCCAACGAGTGGCAGGCACCGTTTCCTTGTAAAACTCAGTAACCAAGTACTTAAGGTTCTTCGCGATGTCCACTTCTCGATTACTCTCGTACTGTTTTTCATCAAACAGACGGTTCATATTCACATCAAGAAAACGCGTATGCGCATTGGTCGCTTCTGGGTGAGCAATGATGAACAAACATCTTGCTGTCACGACTTGGAAGCCGGTTTCAATATCCTCAATGAGCTTATCAATCAGCTCCATTGGTGAAGTTTCGTCGCCATGAACACCTGTTGAAAAGATGATGTTCTTGGTCTCAGAATTATACTCTGCGGGAATCACTTCCAATACACCGCGTTGATGAAGCTTAATTTGAACACCGTTACTCAGTACGGTCTGTCCTGCAACCACTTCTTGCTCAAGATCTAGGCTGTCAAAAAGAAATGATTGGCGAAAGAGGGTCTTCGTCATGCGCTACTCCTTAATTGCACGGCCGTATGTTAATAAATTGTACATAGAAATTGTGTTGCTAGGATCGCACTTATCAATAGAAACTCCGTTATCACTCACAAATACTACCCATATATTTTTGTATTACCTGCTGACTATACTAACCGACATCTATTCCAAATAATTTTACCTATTTAGAACAACTTTTGGTTATCTCTGTTTATATCAGCAAGATAAGAGCCACGTAAGCTAACACAGCTCTTACCTACCATGAACAGATTGAGATCAATTAATCTTCCTGATCGAGCAATCTTTCAAATTCATCGATTTGAACTTTGACCATGTCGATGCTTTGTTGCCAAAAGTCAGCTTGAGTCAGGTCCATTCCCAAGTGTTTTTGAACGACTTCTTCCGCCATCATGCTGCCCGTATCACGAAGCAAGGAAACGTAATCACCGTAGAATTGTTCGCCCTTAGCATCGCGCTGAGCGTAAACACCTTTACTGAACAGGTAACCGAACAGGTATGGGTAGTTGTAGAAGCTCACTTGAGAGATGCTGAAGTGCAGTTTGCTCGCCCAGAAGTAAGGGTCGGCTTCTGTCATTGCATCGCCGTACCACTCTTTCCAAGTCGTTTCCATCAAGTCACACAGCTGCTGAGCCGTTAGCTCGCCTTTTTCACGCTGCTCGTAGAAGGCTTTTTCAAACTCAAAACGAACGGGAATGTTCACCATTAATGCCAATGAAGAAGAAAGCTCTTCCCACAGCATTTCAAGTTTCTCATTACGTGTTTGTGCTTGTTTTAACAAATGGTCTCGAACGATGTTCTCTGCAAAAATCGAAGCGGTTTCTGCTAGCGTCATTGGGTAGCGTGTTTGACACAACGGCATGTCTTTCATCACCCAGTTGTGGAACGCGTGGCCTAGCTCGTGCGCTAATGTCATTAAGTCTGAGCGGCTACCACTCCATGTCATGAACACAAGCGGGGTGCGTGTCGCAGCAAATTTAGTGCAGTACGCACCTAAACGTTTATTGGCAGCTGGAGCGGCATCAATCCAACCGTTCTCAACCATTAATGCGACGAAATCAGCCATCTCTGGATTTACTTCAGCGAAGGCGGTTTTGATCACTTCGATCGCTTCATCAAATGGATAAACCTTAGATTCGCTGTCACCCAGCGGTGGCATTGCTGCTAAATGGTTCCAAGGCTTCATTTCATCGAGCCCGTGAACTCTTGCCATTAACAGGCCTGCTTTCTGGCCTACTGCTCGATTAGCTTTGGCTACCGACATCATGGTGTCTAGCGTTTCTGGCACAATGCGGCTGCCGTGTAGGCTTGGATCTAGGAAGTGTACATCGCTAATCTTCGAGCGCTTTTTGTTTTCAGTCAGTCGCCAACCCGCCAATGCATTTAGGATCGAAGCAAAAGACTCTTGATGCGTTTTCATCGCGCCTTGAACGGCGCGCCATGCCGGTTCTTGTTTGTCGAATTCGCTACCGTACAACAGGCTCGCGGCTTGTGAAAAACCTAGAGCTTCGTCTTCACCGTCCAGCTTTAGCGACAGTTTTAAAGAACCGGTTAGGTTGTCGTATAAACGACCCCATCCGTCACGGCCATCAACCTTCATCGCCGCTAATAACTGCTCTTCAGCAACACTGAGTCGACTGCTTGATAACTTACGTGAGCTTTCGATAGCAAAGCGTTGCCCTGCAACATCCGCGCTCTCATGCTCTAATACTGCATCAATAAATTCTGGTTCTGCGTGAATTAGCGTGTCTTCGTAAGGGCTGAACGCTTGAGACATTTCAGAGTTCAGCTTCGCTACACGACCAAGTAGTGCTTTGGCTTCTGTGTGCGTCGCGTCTACCGATGCGTGGCAATTAGCGAAGGTGTTGATTGTGCTCAGTAACGTGCCTGCCGCTTCAGAAGTTTGAATGGCGTTTTGCATCGCTAGGATAATATGACGCTTTTCAACGTGTAGGTACAACAGCTCAATACATTGTTGAATGAGTTCAATGTCCTGTTCGATTTTTGCATCATTAAGATCGCGATAAGCAATGCTTAGATCCCAACTCGGTGTTGTCATGACTAAATTCCTTTCACGTAGGTAGTAATACCAATCTGGTATAGCGGCTGTAAACGCCGCTTTATACTTCTATTTATATTTCTGTTTCTATTTACAGATCTAATAGATCGTTAATTCTTAAACTGTGTTTTTTGAACACTCAGAGAACAGGTAGCCCTATCGATTTGACGCTGATAAAGCTCTGCGCAAACTGAGTGATTTGAATATGAGTTATCGATGCGTTTTCTATCGATAACTTCGAGTACAAACTCGGGTTTTTCCAATCAATATCAAGGCAGTGTGCTAACAATATACGAATCACACCACCATGAGTAACCAACAATATATTGTCACTTGGATCATTCAAAAGTTGCGACCAAGCTTGAGTTACTCTGTCGTGGAAGCCCTGTAAACTTTCTGCGCCAGTTAATTGATGATTAGCAGGATCTTGCCAAAAGGTTTCTAACATTCCCCACTTGTCTTTAAGTTCATCAAATGGGACACCATCTACTTCACCGAAGTTCATTTCCTGAAAGTCTGGTGCAACTGATAAAGGCACAGACATACGCTCTGCAAACAAGCTCGCGAGATCACCACATCGTCTGAGTGGCGAGGAAACCACACTATCAAAGGTAATGTCTTGTTTAGCGAGAGCTCCACAGATCTGATATTGAAGATCAGGGTTGACCAACACGTCTGACAATCCGTTAAGTGCTGCTTCGCCTTCGACCTTGCCATGTCTTAATAAATAGATGTTTTTAGTTGTTCCATTAACCATGTGTGCGACCTAGCCTTGAGTATCAAGCAAGTGATTAGATGGTTTTAAGCTCAGTGGTAATCCTGCTGCAACCAGCGTAACGCGTTCAACGACCCGAGCTAACGCTTGGTTCATGCGCCCTGCATTGTCTACAAATAAGCGCGACACTTTACCCAACGGCACCACACCTAAGCCAACTTCGTTAGAAACCATGATAATTTGCGCTGGGCTTTGCTCTACGCTTTTCACTAAAACTTCAACCACGGCCTCAACCTGTTCATTGGTCGCATCATCACCCAACTCAAAAATAATGTTGTTCAACCACAAAGTTAGGCAGTCAATCAACACCACATCGTTTTGACCAAAAGACAGCAGTTTTTCGGCTAATTCAACAGGGGCTTCATGCTCAATCCACAGCTCACCACGACGTTGTTTATGGTGCACAATTCTCTCACGCATTTCGTCGTCCAAATAAGTGGCCGTCGCAATATAGTTGAGGCGTCCATTTGAACATGCTTCAAGCGCACATAATGCCTGTTGTTCTGCAAAACTAGACTTACCAGAACGAGCTCCACCCAATACCAGATGGCTATTTCGCTGACTTACTTGATTAATTTGATTAGCTTGATTCGTGTTTGTCATAGGAACCTGTTATAGAAAACCATTGTAAAAAGCAGTAATGAACACAAGGTAAATCAGTAACTCCATCAACTGTTGAGCCGCACCCAAACAGTCGCCAGTAAAGCCACCAATTCGAGCCGTTAACCATTTTTTGAAACCTACTCTGAACAGATAGGCGAAGAAAGATAAAACCAAAGCGAGCTCAAGACCAAACCACAGGCTAGGCAACACACCTACAAACAATAAAAAGACAAGTTCACCTTTAGTTTGCTTGTTCGCCAATGGCTTACTTTTACTGGTATCTAAATCACTGACATAAGGCATATCAAAAATAAGTGATGCGGCAATCGCGCGGCTAAACGTATAACTGGTCACGATAGCCATAAACAAATTTGTCATATTCGCTAGTTCGTTTAATAGAACCCACTTGCCAAGCAGAGCCATAACCAGTGCAGACGCGCCATAAGTACCAATTCGACTGTCTTTCATGATGGTCAAACGACGTTCTAGAGTCATGCCGCCACCAATGCCATCCGCCATATCAGTCAAACCATCTTCATGGAATGCACCTGTGAGCATCAGGCTAAAACTCATCATCAAGAAAATCGCCACTGCACTCGGCAGTACCGTATCAAGTAGCAAAAACACACCGCCACATAGAACACCAAGTAACAAACCAACCGTTGAAAAGTAGCGACCAGAACGGTTCATTCGCTCCGATGAATAGGGCGTGTTCTTTGGCATTGGTAAACGAGAAAAGAAGCCCATCGCCAGCGCAAACAGCTCCCACTGGTAAGTGACTCGATCTCTCAACGATCTTTCTGGTACATCACTCATTAAACCGTGACTCCAGCACTCGCAAAACTCGCCATGTTGTTATAGAACTCTGCCGCCGCACGAATTATTGGCATAGCTAGCGCAGCACCTGTGCCCTCGCCCAATCTCAATCCAAGATCGAGCAGTGGCTCAGCGTCTAGCAGCTCTAATAGAATCTTGTGCCCCGACTCTTCAGAGCGATGAGCAAAGATCATGTAATCACGGCAACTCGGTTCAATTAGAGTCGCGACATACGCCGCAACCGACACGATAAAACCATCGACCAACACAGGGGTTCTGTTTTCGTAAGCGCCAAGGAAGCCACCCACCATTTGAACGATTTCATAGCCACCGACTTGTGCTAGTACCTCTTTAATATCTTTAACTTCTTTAAGATCCAAGCCTTTGCAGCGAGCTACACCTTGCTCAACCACCGCCACTTTACGTGCAAGCTGTTCATTGTTGATGCCAGTGCCTAGGCCGACACACTCATCCGCAGACCGATTCGATAATGCACTTAAGATCGCTGATGCGCTGCTGGTATTACCGATGCCCATTTCACCAAACATGATGATATTGGTGCCATTCGAAATGGTTCTAGATACAAGACCAGTTCCCAGTTCAATCCCACGTTCAACAGTTTCTAAACTCATTGCCGCTTCATTGGCAAAGTTATTGGTTCGCGTACCTAAGCGCTGAGAAATCAACATGTCGCTGTCAGATTCAACAGGCAACAAAATCCCAGTGTCCACGACTGTAATTTCGACGTTGTTTACCGCACAAAAGCAATTAATCGCTGCGCCACCGCTTAAGAAGTTCAACACCATCTGTTGCGTGACGGCACTTGGAGCAATACTCACACCTTCATCTGCTATGCCATGGTCGCCAGCAAAAATGATGATACGTGGCTTATTCAATTCGATGTGCTCAACCGCAGTTTCGTTGCCTTGGCTCTGAATCAATGCCAGTTGATGTGCGACTTTTTCTAGTAAGCCAAGCGCACCGAGTGGCTTGGTTTTTTGGTCAATTCGGTGTTGGATGTACTGCGAGTATTGGGTATCTAACATAAGTTTAGGAACACTTAAATTTAAGGTAATGGATTTCTAGGGCTGCGATTCTGCTTAAGCTAAATCGATAACACTATTTAGGGCGTGCAACAGAGAACACATTGGAAAGCGTCGCGTATTCACCGCCACCAAGTCGAGATAAAGGGTCCAATGCCATCGCATCAATCTTCAGACGTTCACTCTCTTTATCAATCACATTTTCGGAAATGTACACGGTTTCAACTTGAGCAAAGATAAGGCTTTGAGGCGCCTCTCCCACTTCTTTTACTTCGTACAAGGTGCAGCCAAAAGCGACCGCACACTCTTTCACTCTCGGTAAAGAAAACCCCTCAAATTCAACCAGCTCAATATTATTCGCGGTTACTTCAGAATCACCGTAATCGAGTGTAGTTGCTGTTGCTGTCATTGTTTCGGCAGAACTTGAAGAAGCAATGTGAATCACTAGCTTACCCGTTTCTAAGGCGTTACGAGTGGTATCTTTGATTTCGCCCGACGGCTTTTCCCCAACTGATAACATCAGTAGCGGCGGATTGCTGGAAACAGGCGTGAAATAAGAGAAAGGCGCTAGGTTGTACTCTTGGTCGGAAGATTCCGTTAATGCCCACGCTATCGGGCGAGGCACAACGGTTTGTGTCATCAGGTGATAAATCTGAGTGGGAGCAAGAGTATCAAGCTTGAGGTTCATAGCACGTCCTTGGTCTATGTGAATTACGACTCAGTTTACGTGTTAAGCAATGCTGTATCTATGCCTAATCAACAGAAACGGTAGAGAGTGTTCTTAATTTAAACAGATCACACCGGTATTTTCTCAAATTGACAGTCAAATTGACGAACCCGAAACACCTACAATATTGATAACAGATTTATCAATAACTTACATTTTGGCATCGTTTATGCTTTATCTAAAGTACTTGTTAATCTCTCCATTGATGAGTGCCCATACTGTGAATACCCACATCGCAGTTGCTTTAAAGGAAAACAATCGATTGAAAGACAAAACCAAACAATGATTTAGGAGGTGGAATGATTCCAAACTCAAGTAAAATAAAACCAAATAAATCGAGTAAGAAAACCAGTAAAAAGGTAAGGAAAATCCCACTCTCCTTCACCTAATAGCTATCGAAGCAATAAGACAACAAAGTAGCAAAGCAAATAACAAGCCCGTCGCCCAGCGGGCTTTGTTATCTTTAACACCTTAATTGAGGTTTACCTAGCTAAGCACATACCTTCCGTATAAAAGCCCATCATCAAACCCCATCTTCCTAACGCTCATTCATGAAACTTTTGTTCGCTTAAAATTCAAACACTGTTTATATTAAACAAGCACTTGTAGAGCGAGTAAGGAATAGAATGAGTATTAATGGAGATAAAACATCGGTTGTTATAGCTGGTGCGACAGGGCTAATTGGTCATCATGTCCTGAGACTGCTCATTAACGAGCCCGCTGTAGAACACATCTATGCTTTGTCACGAAGAGCATTAGGTGAAGAATTTCACTCCAACAAACTCGATACACTCATCCACAACGATCTACAAGTAACGAGTTGGGACGACACCAAAGCGACGCCCAACTTAGGCATTATCTGCTTAGGCACAACCAAGAAAAAAGCAGGTTCAAAAGAAGCGCTGCGAAAGATCGATGTAGAACTGGTTAGCCAAGTGGCACAGTCGATGAAATTCCTTGGAGTTCAACGTGTCGCAGTCGTTTCTAGCTATGGCGCTTCGCCAGACTCCTATTCACACTATCTGCGCTGTAAGGGACAAATGGAGCAAAACCTAAAACGTATTGGCTTCAAGCAGCTTTTGATCGCTCGTCCAGGCCCGCTGGTGGGTGAACGTGCCGAACCCAGAACTGATGAAAAGCTCCTACAAAGAGTCTTCCCTTTAATATCTCCGTTAATGTTTGGAAAATTCAAAAACCTACGCCCTATCCAATCGGAAGATGTAGCGAAAGCAATATTATTCCGATTGTTCGAAAATAATTTCCAAAGTATCGAAATCTACACCTCGACTGACATGCTTAATTTATTAGCGAAATATCATTAAAACGTCTATCTATTCACCACAATGTTGAATATCCATCCAACCCATTGGGTGGATATTACTAATCGTTCTAATAAATTACTTTTCCTTATTTTACGTTTTGTTACAGGTCGCTATTTTAGCTAACAGTATTTGCGCCCATATATCTAAGCGCCCTATCGATTCATGGTTATTCATAAGGAAAAACAATGTCATTTTCAGCTATCGCTGCCTTAGCGGTATTCACTGGTATCCTCTTTTTTCTCTACGGACAGCAGAAAAAAGAAAACACACTTTCTCGCCTCGTTTTACTCGGTTTAGTTTTCGGTAGTGCTTTTGGCCTTGGTCTTCAACTGCTATTTGGTGAAGGCAATCCTATTATCAAAGAGACGCTCGACTGGGTAAACATTGTGGGTCGTGGTTACGTTGGCCTACTAAAAATGGTCATCATGCCATTAGTGTTAGTTTCAATGATTGCGGCAGTAGTGAAGCTTGAGAAAGGCGGCTCACTAGGTAAGATTTCCGGCATCACCATTTCTGTGTTGCTAGCAACAACGGCAATTTCTGCGATTGTTGGTATTGTTGTAACACAAGCATTCGGCTTGTCGGCTGAAGGTTTAACTGAAGGCGCTCGTGAAACAGCACGTATCGCAACACTAGAAAGCCGCATCGGCAGCGTTTCAGATCTAACGATTCCACAAATGCTGGTTAGCTTTATTCCGACTAACCCATTTGCAGACCTAACAGGGGCTCGCTCTACTTCTATCATCGCGGTAGTTATCTTTGGCGTGCTAACGGGTATTGCTGCTCGTAAGGTGATGGCAGAGAAAGAAGAATTAGAATCTCCAATCCGTACGTTCGTTGAAGCGGCTCAATCTATCGTTATGCGCTTAGTTAAGATGATCATGGCACTAACGCCATACGGCATCGCAGCATTAATGGCGAAGGTAGTCGCAACGTCAAGTGCTTCTGACATCCTAAGCCTATTGGGCTTCATCGTTGCTTCTTACGTCGCTATTATCCTGATGTTCGTCGTTCACGGTGTGTTGGTTTCTTTTGTTGGTGTCAACCCGAAAGAGTACTTCCAAAAGATCTGGCCAGTACTGACGTTCGCTTTCACGTCTCGTAGCTCTGCAGCAACTATTCCCCTGAACGTTGAAGCTCAAATCACTAAGTTAAACGTACCACCAGCGATTGCTAACCTGTCTGCGTCTTTCGGTGCAACAATTGGTCAAAATGGTTGTGCGGGTATTTACCCTGCAATGCTTGCAGTTATGGTTGCGCCTACGGTTGGTATCGACCCAATGGACATTAACTTCATTCTGTCTCTGATTGCTATTATCACAGTGAGCTCATTTGGTATTGCCGGCGTTGGTGGCGGTGCAACTTTCGCTGCACTTATCGTACTACCCGCGATGGGTCTTCCTGTGACTATCGCAGCACTGCTTATCTCTATCGAGCCACTTATCGATATGGCACGTACTGCGCTTAACGTATCTGGTGCAATGACAGCTGGTACAATTACAAGCCGCCTATTGGCTAAAAAGGACAAGCAGCAAGATTTGGAACAAGCGAACGCTTAATGGGTTCGATTGATCCAATAACTTGAGTCTCGTTAAACAAAAACCGATGCACATGCGTTAATGCCGTTCACTTAAGA
>NZ_JBFRKT010000053.1:0-109290 GCF_041469545.1 Vibrio sp. 10N.286.49.C3 | reverse complement strand
TCAACCGGAGCTTCAGAAGCAGATTCTGCCTGCTGAGCCTTCTTGGCTTTAGCACGAGCAATGGCCGCAGCGACGGCATCTTTCTTGGCATCGCCAGTACTTTCAGCCGGAGCGTCAGAAGCCGATTCTGCTTGTTGAGCTTTCTTCGCTTTAGCACGAGCGATAGCTGCAGCAACCGCGTCTTTCTTAGCGTCACCTGATTTTTCAGCAGGAGCATCAGTTGCTGCTTGTTGTGCCTTGCGCTCTCGAGCTTGTCGTTTACGTTCTTCACGCAGTTTCGACATTTCAGAATTGTCTGGTTCAGCGCTGTCCGCTTTCTGAGCCGCAGCTTGTTTTGCTTTTGCCTTGGCAATCGCAGCCGCAACCGCAGGTTTCACCGCTGGTTCCGCATTAGGAGCTTGGTCTGCCGCGGCTTTTTGCGCTTTAACGCGAGCAATAGCAGCTGCAATCGCATCATCACCGTCGGCTGATTTCATGTCTTTACGACGGTTATCAGCGGCTTTTTTGAAGCGGTTTTCACGTTCTGCTTTGTCACGCTCCATACGAGCGTTTTTCTCTTCGAAACGAATCTTGGCGCGCTCTGCTGCAGCGGCTTCATCTTTTCGAGTTTTGATCTCAGCTTTTGCTTGGCGGTAGTACTGAACAAGAGGAATTTCACTTGGGCAGACAAATGCACAAGCACCGCATTCAATACAGTCTTTAATATTCAGTTCTTCACACTTATCCAACTCGTTGGCTTTCGCATGCCATTGCAGTTGTTGAGGAAGAAGTGATGCGGGGCAAGCCTCGGCACACGCGCTACAACGAATACATTCCATCTCGTAAGTGCTTGGAGAGATCTCACGACGCGTTGGCGCTAAAATACAGTTCGACGTTTTAGTGATTGGCACATTGGCATGTGGCAAGGTGAAGCCCATCATAGGGCCACCCAAAATCAAACGCGGCAGTTTTTTATCGGCTTTGTAGCCAAACTCTTCAAGTAACTCGTGTACTGGTGTACCTAATAGCGCCCAAACATTACGAGGTTGCTTAAAGGTTTTACCGGTTAATGTCACAATGCGGTTAACCACAGGTTCGCCGTCAATTACCGCTCGCTTAATCGAGTAAAGAGAGCCGACGTTCTGAACCAAAACACCAATGTCTGCAGGGATGCCGCCAGCCGGAACCTCTTTATTAGTAAGGATCTTTATCAGCTGTTTCTCACCACCTGAAGGGTATTTAGTTGGGATAACACGAATGACGATATCTTTGTCTTTCGCTGCAATCTCAAGTGCTTTTATTGCGTCTGGCTTGTTGTCTTCAATACCGATCACGGTCAGTTTTGGTTGAAGGATGTGTTCAACCACTTCGATGCCTTTTAATACTTCGTCGGCATGCTCTTGCAGCAACTTGTCATCAGAGGTGATGTAAGGTTCACATTCCGCAGCATTGACGATCAAAATGTCGGTACGACCTAAGCCTGATTGAAGTTTCTTAGCCGTAGGGAAGCCTGCGCCGCCCATGCCTGAAATACCAGCTTGGCGAATCACATCAAGCAGTTCGTCAGAAGTCTTTGTCGAGAAATCTTCAACTGGATTTTTTTCAATCCAAGCGTCTAAGCCATCAGGTTTAATAACCACGCACACGTCGCTCAAGCCAGAAGGGTGAGCGGTGGTTCGTGGTTCGATAGCGGTAATCACACCCGATGTTGGTGCATGTACTGGCAAAGTAAAACCAGTCTCTAAGGCCGTCAGTTGTTGACCTTTGAGTACGGCATCACCGACAGCAACCAATAAGTTACCAGGCTTACCGATGTGCTGTTTCACTGGAAGAACGATTTCTTCTGGGAGCCTTGCATGCACGATATCAGTAGTATTCGACTGTTTCTTGTTTTCAGCAGGGTGCACACCGCCCGGGAAGTTCCAAATAGAGCCCGTGCGAATTTGTTCAATTAAAGAGATCATACTAACCCTATGCCTTAGGCTCTGACGCGGTCGCATCAGTTGCTTGGTTAGTGATATCAGTAACAGGAATGATGTTCATCTGCCATTTCCAATTTTCAGTCGTTGTTGCCACTGGAATCATTTCGATACAGTCAGTAGGGCACGGTGCGACACATAGATCACAACCTGTACATTCATCTTTGATTACTGTGTGAAGTGCCTTGGTGCCACCAACAATGGCATCAACAGGGCAGGCTTGAATACATTTAGTACAGCCGATACACATATCTTCGTGAATGAAGGCAACGGTTTTTACTTTGTTATCTAAGTCATGAGCGGAGTCTTCAACTTCTACGCCCATTAAATCTGCAAGCTTCTCAATGGTTGCTTGGCCGCCGGGAGGACATTTGTTGATCTTATCTCCGTTAGCGATCGCCTCTGCGTATGGGCGACAACCTGGGTAGCCACACTGACCACATTGGGTTTGCGGTAAAATGGTATCGATTTGATCGACGATCGGATCGGCTTCTACTTTAAAGCGGATAGAAGCAAAGCCTAAGATAGCGCCAAAAACGGCGGCTAAAACGGCGAGTGCAATGATTGCAATTAAGATGGTGCTCATGCTTATTTCACCAACCCAGTAAAGCCCATAAATGCCAGAGACATTAGGCCTGCTGTGATCATCGCAATCGATGCACCTTTGAATGGCATAGGAACATCAGCAACCGCAATACGCTCACGCATCGCAGCAAATAGGATCAGAACAAGAGAGAAACCAACAGCCGCGCCGAAACCATAGATGATCGACTGAATGAAGTTGTGGTTTTCATTGATGTTCAAAAGTGCCACACCTAACACCGCGCAGTTGGTGGTGATAAGAGGCAGGAAGATACCCAACAGGCGATATAGAGTCGGGCTGGTTTTGTGAACGACCATTTCCGTAAATTGAACAACCACCGCGATAACCAAGATGAAACCCATGGTACGCAGGTATTCAATACCCAGAGGGGTAAGGATGTAGGTTTCTACTAGGTATGCAGATACCGACGCTAACGTTAGAACGAAAGTCGTCGCGAGGCCCATGCCAATCGCAGTCTCCAGTTTCTTGGAGACTCCCATGAAAGGACATAGCCCTAAAAACTTCACTAGCACAAAGTTATTGACCAGCACTGTGCCAACCAACAACAAAAGGTATTCGGTCATAATGGATTAATTCTTGAGATTCCGATCCCGATATTATCCTGCTTTGCTTACCTAATAACAACCAAGGATCACTAGGGATTTAGACACTTGGTGAAAAAAACATCAGGTAATCGATTGATTATTAAAGTTACCGTAAGTATAGACGGCCAATTTTTACTTCGTGAGACAAGTTTGTAGGAGTAGTTGAATTGGATCTTTCATAAGATCATTCTTGAATTGAGCTCGATTTGCTTCCTAAGAATAGGGTCATATTTGTGGATTTTGGTGCTCAGAACTATCAAAAAGAGAAGGAAAGCTGCGAGTCGAATACGTTCCCAAACCGCTAAAACGCAAAAAGCCGCATCGAGTGATGCGGCTCCTTTAAATTTGGCCCCCTTGTCGAGACTTGAACGCGGGCGGCTAGGTTTGTGACATTAACTTGGAACAAGTTAGTCGCAGTTATATACGAAAAAAGCCCAATCTTTCGATTGAGCTTTTTTCTGAATTTGGCTCCCCTTGCAAGACTTGAACTTGCGACATACGGATTAACAGTCCGCCGTTCTACCAACTGAACTAAAGGGGAATTGCTTGTTAGCGACGCGAATTCTAATAATAGTCCGAATTTCTGTCAATAAAAAATAGCAGAAAAAAATAATATAAAAAACTTTACTTTCTTGGACGCCTTACCGGATTTAGCCTTTCTTTAGTTATCCACCAAAATTGTGGATAAGTGTGTGTGTGAAACTTTAACAACAATAATTGGGATAAATCTGGGAATATAAAAATTTGAGGTAAGGTAATGTATTTAAAAGATTTGTATCAAAATATCACTATTGTATAACTTTTGACGATTATAAAATATACAGTAAAACAAGTGCTATTTTTAGATTTTTTGGGGAAAAGTAGTGGATTAAAAATTGAGTGACTTAGCTGAAGAGATCTTGCAAGGCCACGGATAATACCAAGTTCTAAAAGTAAAAGCTATCACTGATATCTAATCTTAAGAAGCATTTCTCTAGATAATAGTTGCAACTACACTCCTCCTAGAGTGACAATGACCTGATTATAAAAACAGTATGGAAATGGCGACCTATGAGTAAACTCTTTGACTTGGTATCGGACTATAGCCCGTCCGGTGACCAGCCGACAGCGATAACCAGATTACTAGATGGATTAGATTCTGGTTTGGCACATCAAACTCTATTAGGGGTAACGGGCTCTGGTAAAACCTTTACTCTTGCCAACGTCATTTCTCAATCTCAAAGACCAGCAATCTTGTTAGCGCCTAACAAAACGTTGGCAGCTCAACTTTATGGCGAGATGAAATCTTTCTTTCCGAATAACTCCGTTGAGTACTTTGTTTCTTACTACGATTATTACCAACCGGAAGCCTACGTTCCAACCACGGATACCTTTATCGAGAAAGATGCGTCGATAAATGCTCATATTGAGCAAATGAGACTTTCAGCTACCAAAGCTTTGTTAGAAAGAAAAGATGCCATTATTGTTGCGTCTGTATCGGCTATCTACGGTCTTGGTGATCCTAAGTCTTATTTGAAGATGATGCTTCATTTGAGTCGTGGTGAGGTGATGGATCAGCGAGACATCCTACGCCGCTTGGCTGAGCTGCAATATTCGAGAAACGATGTCGCATTTGAACGTGGTCAGTTCCGTGTTCGTGGTGAGGTGATTGATATCTTCCCAGCAGAATCTGACCAAGATGCGGTTCGAATTGAAATGTTCGATGACGAAGTGGACTGTATTAGTATTTTTGATCCTCTGACTGGTGCGGTGAAACAAAGAGACTTACCGCGTTTTACCGTTTATCCAAAAACTCACTATGTCACCCCAAGAGAGAAGATCCTTGAGGCGATTGAGAAGATTAAGGATGAGTTGCGCGATAGGGCTCAATATTTAAAAGACAACAACAAGCTTCTCGAAGAACAGCGTATTTCTCAAAGAACTCAGTTTGATATCGAGATGATGACGGAGTTGGGTTTCTGTTCCGGTATCGAAAACTATTCACGATACTTGAGCGGCCGTGCGGAAGGGGAAGCGCCTCCAACGTTATTTGATTACCTGCCTGATGATGGTTTGCTGATCATCGATGAGTCACATGTAACTGTGCCGCAAATTGGCGCCATGTATAAAGGTGACCGCTCTCGTAAAGAAACTTTGGTTGAGTTTGGCTTTAGGTTGCCTTCTGCGTTGGATAACCGTCCGATGAAATTTGAAGAGTTCGAATCGATCGCGCCACAAACCATTTTTGTGTCGGCCACGCCGGGTAATTATGAGATTGAGAAATCAGATGGTGAGATTGCTGATCAAGTGGTGCGTCCTACTGGTCTGTTAGACCCAATCATCGAAGTAAGACCTGTCGCGACTCAGGTGGATGACTTGCTGTCTGAAATCAGAATCCGTTCAGTGAAAGAAGAGCGCGTATTGGTCACTACGTTGACTAAACGAATGGCAGAAGACTTAACCGAATACCTTAGTGAGCATGGTGTTAAGGTTCGTTACTTGCACTCAGATATCGATACCGTGGAGCGTGTAGAGATCATTCGAGACCTACGTTTGGGGGAGTTCGACGTGTTAGTGGGCATTAACTTACTTCGAGAAGGTCTGGATATGCCGGAAGTATCGCTGGTGGCGATTCTTGATGCTGATAAAGAGGGTTTCTTACGTTCTGAGCGTTCTCTGATTCAAACCATTGGTCGTGCTGCGCGTAACTTGGAAGGTCGAGCGATCCTTTATGGTGATTCGATTACTAAGTCGATGAGAAAAGCGATTGATGAAACCGATCGTCGTCGCGAGAAGCAGCAAGCCTACAATGAAGAGCAAGGCATCACGCCGCAAGCGTTGAAACGTAATATCAAAGACATTATGGAGCTAGGTGATCTAACCAAGTCGAAGCAGCAGCGCCAATCGAAGCAAGTTCCTCTATCTAAGGTTGCAGAGCCTTCTGAAAGTTATGCAGTACTTACACCGCAACAGCTTGATAAAGAGATCAGCAAGCTAGAAACTGCGATGTATCAGCATGCTCAGAACCTAGAATTTGAATTGGCCGCACAGAAGCGTGATGAAATTGAGCAGCTAAGAAAGCAGTTTATTACCAACAGCTAATCTCACTTTTCATTCGAAGAATTGTTCCCCTCAATACAAGAATTGAGAGTGTTTCAGGCAAAAAAACAGCCAGTAGTAAATGTTCTACTGGCTTACGTTTGTGAACACTCGGTCCACTAACAACGTCAGTTGGCTAGGTGACCCGAAGGTCATTTATACAGTTGCATCGTTCGTGCCAGATAGATAAAACATTGATTATTTGAAGTAAGTAAAAAAACACACTACAAATATTGTGGCTAATTTGCATAATGCAAAGCGGAATGCGACTATAATAAGAAATGCAAATTATAAATGGCTAGGATATGCAATCAAAAACGCTAGATAACAAATCGAAGTATTTGTTGATGGTCGAGGATACCGCTTCGGTAGCAGCTTTATATCGCTCGTATCTTACACCGCTCGAAATTGATATCAACATTGTCGGCACTGGCCGCGATGCAATCGAGAGTTTGAATCATCGAATCCCAGACCTTATTTTATTAGATCTACGTCTGCCTGACATGACGGGTATGGACGTGCTATTTGCTGTAAAACAAAAATACCCTGAAGTTCCGGTTATCTTCATGACGGCTCACGGCTCTATCGATACCGCCGTAGAAGCTATGCGTCATGGTTCTCAAGATTTCCTTATCAAACCGTGTGAAGCCGACCGACTCCGTATTACGGTGAACAACGCGATCCGCAAAGCCACCAAACTTAAAAACAGCTCGGAACACCCGGGAAACCAAAATTACCAAGGCTTCATTGGTAGTAGCCAAACCATGCAGCAGGTTTACCGAACTATCGACTCTGCAGCATCGAGTAAAGCCAGTATTTTCATCACGGGTGAAAGTGGTACCGGTAAAGAGGTATGTGCAGAAGCTATTCATGCGGCGAGCAAGCGTGGTGATAAGCCCTTCATCGCGATTAACTGTGCGGCTATCCCTAAAGATCTAATTGAAAGTGAGCTATTTGGCCACGTTAAAGGCGCCTTTACCGGTGCTGCAACTGATCGTCAAGGTGCCGCTGAACTTGCTGATGGCGGAACACTATTCCTTGATGAATTGTGCGAAATGGACTTAGAGCTGCAAACCAAGCTGCTGCGCTTTATCCAAACCGGTACTTTTCAAAAAGTTGGCTCTTCGAAGATGAAGAGTGTCGATGTTCGTTTCGTATGTGCAACCAACCGTGACCCTTGGAAAGAAGTACAAGAAGGTCGCTTTAGAGAAGATTTATACTATCGTTTATACGTGATTCCATTGCACCTGCCGCCATTGCGCGAGCGCGGTGAAGATGTCATCGAGATTGCGTACTCGTTACTAGGTTACATGTCGGTTGAGGAAGGTAAGGCGTTTGTGCGTTTTGCTCAGGAAGTGCTTGATCGCTTTAATCAATATGAGTGGCCGGGTAACGTTCGTCAGCTACAAAACGTATTACGGAACGTGGTGGTATTGAATAACGGCAAAGAGATTACTCTCAACATGCTTCCACCACCATTGAACCAACCGATTGAAAACAGCTTGCGCTTGAAAGAGAAGCAGAACGAAGACATCACGGTAAAAGATATTTTCCCATTGTGGATCACTGAGAAGACGGCTATCGAACAGGCCATAAAAGCGTGTGACGGCAACATTCCCCGCGCGGCCGGTTTCTTAGATGTCAGTCCATCGACGATATACCGTAAGTTGCAAACGTGGAATGCGAAGCAGTAATCACCAAACAATAAGAAAATCATAATGACGAAAGTATTAAATCAGCAAAAAGTTGATGAGCTCGCCGGTGAAATAGGGCAAGAGAATGTACCAGTTTTGCTGGAAATCTTCTTAGGTGAGTTGAAAGGCTACTACGAACATCTAGAGATAAATAAAGCGTCGGATACATCTAAGTACCTGGCTGATATAAGCCACGCACTTAAAAGCAGTGCTGCGAGCTTTGGCGCAGACTCTTTGTGTAGTTTTGCGATTAGCTTAGACGCAAAAGTGAAGCAAGCATTGCCTGTAACCGAGATTGATTTCCAAGATATGCAAGAGCTCCTGTTATCAACGTACACTGAATATCAGCAGTTGATGACGGATCTCTAAAGCGGCTAGTTATTAAAGAGACTAAAAAAGGAGCATGATGCTCCTTTTTTGTTTTTACTGGTCTCTGTCGTCTAGCCTAAGCTATAAGCATTAAGCCAGTTGATCCCTAATCGCTTGTTGGAGTTTTAAACGGTCGTGTCGCCAATCTCGGTTAGGAGAGGCAAGATCAGTGGTCACACAATTCCATTGCCCTTCTAATTCAGGGTGTGGTTCATTGCCCAGTACAATGTCTATCTTTCTTGCCTTACAGGTACGTTCACACCACTCCAATTGTTCTTGAAGCGTCATTTTTCCTGCAGGGCCGTGCTCTGGCGAAAGGTTTTCAACGAAGATAACTTTTGCCTTGGTATTTTCCGCGATTGCTTTGCCAATTTCTGGCAGTAGCAGCGGGGGCATCACACTGGTTAAAAAGCTTCCTGGTCCAAGGACAATGCAGTCTGCTTGCTCAACTGCAGCAACAGCTTCTTTGGTTGCAGGTACTTCTGGAGATAAGTCCATCATGCGCAGCTTTTCTGTCATGTCATCAACGTTAGTTTCGCCAGTTACCCAACGACCGTCCATTGATAAAGCCGTGAGATCGGAAGGGTGCTCAGTCATCGGGACGATATTGACATCGACCTTGAGCATATTTCGAATTAGGTTAATTGCTTCCAATGGGCGAACGGAAAGGTTGTCTAGTGCCGTTAGCATTAGGTTACCTAAGTTGTGACCATCGAGTTCACCTTGACCGCGAAAGCGATATTCAAACATCATCGAACTGATCGAAGGTTCTGTGATTAATTGGTTGATACAGTTACGAGTATCTCCCCAAGCAATACCACCTTGGCAGTCTCGAATTCTTCCGGTGGAACCACCGTTATCTGTTGTTGCAACAATGCCAGTCGCATTGCTACCAAAGTCTTTTAATGCAGCTAGCATACGACCTAAGCCATGGCCTCCACCGATTGCTACGACTTTCTTTGAAGAGTAAATATTCATTTTTTGTTCTTGTTAGATTATTACCAACTATAATTTAGGTTAAATGCTTCTCGTCAGATACTCAACAAGAGTTATTTTGAGGGTTTGATACGTTTTTTTTGCCGATGTGACCCGTTTTTTGTCATCAGAGCTAGATTCACGTACAAATATTAAGTATTTTATTACTCAGCTACTGTGCGTGTGAATATAACGTGCAGTTGCCATAACTCCGAGCTCTCGCATGCTAAGTCGCACAGTGGTATTTGCTGTACCGATACGCATCAAGAGCCAGTGACATGTTGTCACAAGGGCTTAATTGGAAATGATTATGCCTCCCGTGTTTGGAAAGGTGTTCCGTGGCGCAACAATTCGAAGATAGATTCCATCGCAAGTTTTATTACTTGCGCTTGTCGGTTACAGACGTCTGTAACTTTAAATGTACTTACTGCTTGCCAGATGGTTATAAACCGTCAGGGCAAAAAAACTCGTCTTTTTTAAGTGTTCCCGAGATCAAACGTATTGTGAAAGCGTTTGCAGATTGTGGCACCTCTAAGATCCGCATTACTGGCGGAGAGCCGAGCCTGCGTAAAGACTTTCCTGAAATCATACATACTGTTGCTTCTACTCCAGGCATCGAAAAAGTAGCCACGACAACGAATGGCTACCGCATGGAGAAACAAGTAGGGCAATGGCGTGATGCTGGTTTAACCCATATAAACGTGAGCGTGGATAGCTTAGATTCGCGCATGTTCCATCAGATCACTGGTGAGAATAAGTTTACAGAGGTTATGCGAGGCATTGATAAAGCGTTTGAGGTTGGCTTTGAACAAGTCAAAGTCAACGTCGTATTGATGAAAGACCTCAATAGTCAGGAATTACCAGCCTTCCTTAATTGGATCAAAGACAAACCTATTCAATTACGTTTTATCGAGCTGATGAAAACCGGCGAGATGGACGAGTTGTTCGATAAACACCATGTGTCTGGCGTTGCGATCCGCAACCAGCTTATTGCTAATGGTTGGCTGTTAAAAGTCAAAGCCGTTAATGATGGCCCCGCGCAAGTGTTTGTCCACCCAGACTACAAGGGTGAAATCGGTTTGATCATGCCTTACGAGAAAGACTTTTGTGAGAGTTGTAACCGACTGCGTGTTTCTGCGACCGGTAAACTTCACTTATGTCTGTTTGGCGACCATGGTGTTGAACTGAGAGATCTGATTCAAGAGGATCAACAAGAGCAAGAGCTCATTGATCGAATTCAGGCTCAGCTTCAAACCAAGTCCGTTAGCCACTTCTTACACGATGGCAACAGTGGCATGACTCCAAACTTGGCGTCAATCGGCGGTTAACCCGCTATATACTCTAAAGCATTTTATCGCTCAGCTTCTTTAAGCCGGGCGAATAAGTCTAATCATCGAAAAATTTATATAGGTGAACAAATGGGTCACGCAGAAAGCAAATTTCAAGCAGCAAACATCGCAGTACTAACCGTTTCAGATACTCGTACAGAAGAAAATGACACGTCAGGTGGTTACCTAGCTGAGCATGCTAAAGAAGCAGGCCACAACGTGGTTGATAAGCAAATCGTTATCGATGACATGTACAAGATCCGTGCGATCGTATCTCAGTGGATTGCTGACGAAAGCGTTCAAGCGATTATAATCACTGGTGGTACGGGCTTCACCTCTCGTGACAGCACGCCTGAAGCACTTAAACCACTATTCGACAAAGAAGTAGAAGGCTTTGGTGAGCTTTTCCGCCAAGTGTCTTACGAAGAGATTGGTACATCAACGATTCAATCTCGTGCGATTGCGGGTTTTGCTAACCACACGGTTATCTTTGCGATGCCAGGTTCTACAGGTGCGTGCCGTACAGGTTGGACTAAGATCATCAAGCAACAGATGGATGCGAGTCACCGTCCTTGCAATTTCATGCCACATCTTTCTGTATAAGGTGGATTGAGCATGAGCCAATTTACACACATTAACGCGTCTGGCGAAGCGAACATGGTCGATGTATCGGCTAAAGCAGAGACAGTACGTGAGGCGAGAGCAGAGGCTTTCGTTCAAATGTCAGCAGAAACGCTAGAGCTGATTGTTTCTGGCAGCCACCATAAAGGTGATGTTTTCGCAACGGCACGTATTGCTGGTATCCAAGCAGCGAAGAAGACGTGGGACTTGATTCCACTGTGTCACCCTTTGCTACTGACTAAAGTAGAAGTACAACTTGAAGCCATTGAGTCTGAAAACAAGGTTCGTATCGAATCGGTATGTAAGCTTGCTGGTAAGACAGGCGTAGAAATGGAAGCGCTAACGGCTGCTTCTGTTGCTGCACTGACGATTTACGATATGTGTAAAGCTGTTCAGAAAGACATTGTTATCGAGAACGTACGTCTGCTAGAGAAGACAGGTGGTAAATCAGGTCACTTCAAGGTGGAATCATGATTACGGTACTTTTCTTTGCACAAACTCGTGAACTTGTCGGTGTTGATAGCCTAGAGGTCGATGCGCAATACAATACTATTGAAGCGATTCGTAGCCACCTTGTAACACAAGAAGGCAAATGGGATATCGCATTGGAAGAGGGCAAGCTGCTGGCAGCACTCAACCAATCAATTGTACCTTTGACGACTGAAGTGAAAGACGGCGACGAAGTGGCTTTCTTCCCACCAGTTACTGGAGGTTAACCATGAATGACTCTCGAGTTATTGATCCAAGAGTATTAGTGACTGCTGAAGACTTTTCTGTGGGTGACGAATACGATTATCTAGCTCAAGGTACGGCTGCGGGAGCGGTTGTGACGTTTGTAGGTAAAGTTCGCGACATGAACCTTGGCGACAACGTGATTGGTTTGTCTCTAGAACATTATCCGGGTATGACAGAGAAGTCTCTGAGTGAGATCTGTGACCAAGCTGAAGCGCGCTGGCCTATCCAGAAGATGCGAGTGATTCACCGCGTTGGTGACCTAGATATCGGTGACCAGATTGTTTACGTTGGTGTATCCAGTGCACATCGTGGCGCTGCCTTCGAAGCGTGTGAGTTTGTTATGGACTTTCTGAAAACCAAAGCGCCGTTTTGGAAAAAAGAACGTACTACTGAGGCGACTCGTTGGGTTGACTCTCGAGACTCCGACGCGAAAGCAGCGGAGCGTTGGAAGAAGTAATCCACTCCATAGCGTGTTTCGATCTTAACGTGAAAGCGTATTTCAGATTGGGACGTAGATAGTAAGAAAGCCGACGTTTGACGTCGGTTTTTTTGTGCGTGCTACAAAGTGATTTATAAATAAAAGGTTCTTTAATAAATGGTTAAGCAGTCAAGTTGCATATGAATTCAACGCGTGATTTAGTCTGTCTTGGTGCATTTCCAAATCTGTTTTGGTGCAGTGCTTTATGCTGTTTTGTATAAAGTGATAATCCTCACAAATAGTGCAGTCTATTTAGGGGATATGTGATGTGCAATTAGATTTCATGTGGCATTAATGTTAATTTGCCGACAGTGTTCTAGCATAAGATGCTAAATAAAAGTATCAATTCAGATACATCAACACTAAAGGCTGTTTTTTAATTAATTCCTATGTGTAATTAACTATTCATTAGGTTTTTATTAGAGATTTACACTGTGACCTTGAGTAATTCGGAGAATTATCCGATTTTTTGCGACTTGTTTATGGCAAATTACTTCAATGGTTGATAGTGTGTGCCTCAATCTTTGTAAGGTTTTAGATTTTTATGCTTAAATTTTGAGCTAAATAAATCTAAATCACTGCCGTTCAGTGAACTTAGCAAAGAAGTCATGGATGCAATACGTAAAACTTGGAGTTTATTAAATGTACAAGAATAAAATCACTCAGGCCCTTCTTCTAGGTGCTGGTTTGGCAGTGGCTGCCACTTCTACTCTTTCTATCGCTGCTGAAGTTCCAGCAGGCACAGAACTAGCAAAAGTTCAGGAACTTGTTCGCGGTAACGGTACTGAAGTTGCGACTATCGACCCACACAAATCTCAAGGTGTACCAGAATCTCACGTAATTCGTGATCTTCTAGAAGGTCTAGTGAACCAAGATGGCGAAGGTAATACAATCCCAGGTGTAGCCGAAAGCTGGGAAACGACGGACAACAAAACATTCACTTTCCACCTACGTAAAGATGCAAAATGGTCTAACGGCGATCCTGTAACAGCTGAAGATTTCGTTTACAGCTGGCAACGTGCAGTCGATCCTGCCACTGCTTCTCCATATGCTTGGTACATGGAATATACCAAGATGGTGAACGCGAAAGACATCGTAGCGGGTAAGAAAGACAAGAGTGAGCTAGGTGTTAAAGCTGTAGATGCAAACACGCTTGTTGTTGAACTAGATACAGCGGTACCATATTTCGTAATGATGATGGGCCACACAACAGTTAAGCCAGTACATAAAGCAACTGTTGAAAAGTACGGTGACCAATGGACTAAGCCAGATCACTTTGTTGGTAATGGTGCATTTGCTGTTGATAAATGGGTTGTTAACGAACGCCTAGTACTTAAGCGTAACGACCAATACTGGAACAATGATAAGACTGTTCTAAACAAAGTCACGTTCCTGCCAATCGAAAACCAAGTAGCGGAAATGAACCGTTTCCTATCTGGTGAAATCGATTTTACAGATGATCTGCCAATTGAGCATTTCAAGCGTATGAAAAAAGAACATCCAGAAGATCTATCCGTTGTGGGTAACCTTTGTAGCTACTACTACTCATTTAACACTAAGAAAAAGCCTTTCGATGATGTTCGTGTACGTAAGGCTATTTCTTATGCGATTGATCGTGACATAGTCGCTGGTGCAATCATGGGGCAAGGACAGAAACCTGCGTATTTCCTCACGCCGGAAATTACTGCTGGGTTCGAACCTGAGCTTCCTCAATACGGTAAAATGTCTCAAAAAGAACGTAATGCTGAAGCGGCGCGCCTTCTTGAAGAAGCGGGTTTCGGAAAAGACAATCCTCTTGAGTTCTCCCTCTTATATAACACTGATGAGAATCACAAGAAAGTTGCTGTAGCACTAGGTTCTATGTGGAAGAAGACACTGGGTCTTAAGGTTACACTTGAAAATCAAGAATGGAAAACTTACCTATCTTCTAAAGATACTGGCAACTTTGAAGTAGCTCGTGCAGGTTGGTGTGGTGACTACAATGAAGCGTCTACATTTTTGACCTTGATGGTAAGTGCTAATACGACAGGCGGCCAACATTGGGGAAATCGTGATTATGACACTTTGATAGACAAGGCTATTAACTCCACTTCAGAACAAGAACGTAACGAACTGTATTTAGAAGCAGAGAAGCTAATGGCGAACGATATGCCTATTGCTCCTATCTATCAGTACGTTAAAACGCGTTTACTTAACCCACATGTAGGTGGCTTCCCAACTAATAATGCGGAAGATAAAATCTACTCAAAAGATCTCTACATCAAAGCTGAATAATAAACGCTTCGATTCTAAAAAGTTAATATAACTATAACGATACAGACACTACATGCGCAGGGCGCGCATGTAGCGTCTTTCTAATTTTAATTGTCACAGACTGAAAGAGTGAGTTTATGCTTAAATTCATTATGAAAAGGATATTTGAAGCGATTCCAACCATGTTGGTGTTGATCACTATATCTTTCTTTCTTATGCGTTTCGCACCGGGTAACCCGTTTTCAAGCGAGCGTCCATTACCGCCAGAAGTTATGGCTAACATCGAAGCTAAATATGGCTTAGATAAACCTGTATTTGAACAGTACACCACGTACTTGACCAACATCCTTCAGGGTGATTTTGGTCCATCTTTTAAATACCAAGATTACACAGTAAATGAGCTGATTGCGGTTGCACTTCCAGTATCTGCGAAGGTAGGCTTTGTTGCCTTTATCTTCACATTATTGATGGGGGTAACGGTCGGAACCATTGCCGCCTTGAAGCACAACACCTGGATCGACTACACCATAATGTCGACCGCCATGCTTGGGGTGGTGATGCCATCCTTCGTGTTGGCACCAGCGCTTATCTACCTATTCTCGCTACACTGGCATATATTTCCAGCAGGTGGTTGGCACGGTGGTACGTACATGTACATCGTCCTACCCGTTATCGCGATGTCTCTTCTATACGTAGCAACCTTTGCTCGTATCACTCGCGGTAGCATGATTGAAACCCTAAACAGTAACTTTATCCGTACCGCTCGCGCTAAAGGTCTAAGTTACCGTTATATCGTTCTTAAACATGCGCTTAAGCCAGCAATGCTACCTGTTGTTTCATACATGGGGCCTGCGTTCGTAGGTATCATCACAGGTTCAGTTGTTGTTGAAACCATCTTCGGCCTACCAGGTATCGGTAAGCTGTTTGTTAACGCCGCGTTTAACCGTGATTATTCGTTAGTAATGGGTGTAACCATTTTGATTGGTTTCCTATTCATCTTGTTCAACGCAATCGTTGATATTTTACTAGCGCTTATTGACCCGAAAATTCGCTACTAGCAGGGACGCATGGTTATGTTGAAGAAAAAAGAAAACTTAGAAGCGATCGAAAAATTCTCTGAGAGTTTGGAAATTGAAGGTCGTAGCTTGTGGCAGGATGCGCGTATTCGTTTTATGCGCAACAAAGCCGCAATGATCAGTCTGTTCATTCTAATTGTTATGGTGCTATCGGTAATCTTCTTACCTATGTTGGCACAGCATGCTTACGATGATACTGACTGGTACGCAATGCACGTAGGCCCAAATGCTGATCACTGGTTTGGTACCGACAGTTTAGGCCGTGACCTATACGTTCGTACGATGAT
Source organism: Vibrio sp. 10N.286.49.C3 (assembly GCF_041469545.1). NCBI lineage: Bacteria > Pseudomonadati > Pseudomonadota > Gammaproteobacteria > Vibrionales > Vibrionaceae > Vibrio > Vibrio sp. 10N.286.49.C3. Next base: position 93,250 of record NZ_JBFRKT010000053.1, on the reverse strand, counting down.
TGGTGGCCGTATTTCTCTTATGGTTGGTGTGATGGGTGCATTCGTAGCGGTACTGATAGGTACGCTTTACGGTGCGGCTTCAGGCTTCATTGGCGGTCGCACTGACCGAGTGATGATGCGTATCCTAGAGATCCTATACGCAGTGCCATTCATGTTCCTAGTTATCGTACTGGTGACATTCTTTGGTCGTAATATCGTACTTATCTTCGTTGCTATCGGTGCGATTGCTTGGCTCGATATGGCGCGTATTGTACGTGGCCAAACGTTGAGTTTACGTAGTAAAGAGTTCATTGAGGCTGCGCACGTATGTGGTGTCAGTAAATGGAAAATCATTACACGTCATATCGTACCGAACGTATTGGGTATTGTTGCGGTTTACTCAACGCTCCTTATTCCAAGCATGATCCTTACTGAATCATTCTTATCTTTCCTTGGTCTTGGTGTTCAAGAGCCTATGACAAGTTGGGGCGCGCTGTTACAAGAAGGCTCGCAAACAATGGAAGTTGCTATTTGGCAACTGGCATTCCCAGCGGCATTCATGGTAGTTACGCTGTTCTGCTTTAACTACGTAGGTGATGGTCTGCGCGACGCGCTTGATCCAAAAGACAGATAAAGAAATAGCAATTAAAAGCTATAAAAGATTAAGGAAGCAATAATGAGCTTATTAGATGTCAAAGATCTGCGCGTCGAATTTACCACGCAAGATGGTATCGTAACCGCAGTAAACGACCTGAACTTCTCACTCAATCAAGGCGAAACGCTGGGTATTGTTGGTGAGTCGGGTTCGGGTAAATCTCAAACGGTATTTGCACTGATGGGACTGCTGGCTAAGAACGGCATCATCTCAGGCAGTGCAAAGTTTGAAGGTAATGAGATTCTCAATCTACCAGAGAAAGCACTGAACAAAGTCCGTGCTGAACAGATCGCGATGATCTTCCAAGATCCAATGACGTCACTGAATCCTTACATGAAAGTATGTGATCAGTTGATGGAAGTGCTTATGCTGCATAAAGGCATGGGCAAAGCGGAAGCGTTCGAAGAATCAGTACGTATGCTGGAAGCGGTTAAAATCCCTGAGGCACGTAAACGTATTACCATGTATCCACACGAATTTTCTGGCGGTATGCGTCAACGTGTGATGATTGCAATGGCTTTGCTATGTCGTCCAAAACTACTGATTGCTGATGAACCAACAACGGCGTTGGATGTAACCATTCAAGCGCAAATCATGGAATTGCTGAACGAGCTTAAAGATGAGTTCAATACAGCAATCATCATGATCACCCATGATTTGGGTGTCGTTGCCGGTTCTTGTGACAAAGTTCTAGTGATGTACGCTGGCCGTACCATGGAATACGGCACAGTAGATGAAATCTTCTACGAGCCTAGCCACCCTTATGCGGAAGGCCTGCTTAAAGCAATTCCTCGTTTGGATACCGAAGGTGAAATTCTGCCGACGATTCCAGGTAACCCACCTAACTTACTTCGCCTGCCAACAGGTTGTCCTTACCAAGATCGTTGTCATCGAGTAATGGACCGTTGTAAGCAAGAAGCACCGATTTTGCAGCCATTTGCAAAAGATCGTCAGCGTGCTTGTTTTTCTGATTGGGAGACTTGGACAAAATGAGTAAAGAATTACTATTAGATATTAAAAACCTTAAGGTTCACTTTAGCATTGCGGCTAAGTCTGCTTGGCCTTGGGCGAAACCATCAAACCTTAAAGCCGTTGATGGTGTGGATGTTCATCTTTACGAAGGTGAGACTCTGGGGGTAGTAGGGGAGTCTGGCTGTGGTAAATCAACATTTGCGCGCGCAATTATTGGTTTAGTGGAGGCAACTGAAGGCGAAGTTATGTGGTTAGGTCAAGACCTGACTAAGATGCAGGAAGTGAAGCGTCGTGAGACTCGTAAAGAGATTCAGATGATCTTCCAAGACCCACTAGCATCGCTTAACCCACGTATGTCAGTTGGAGACATCATTGCTGAACCTCTACAAACTTTCTATCCAGAGCTTTCTAAACAGGACGTGAAAGATCGAGTTAAAGAGATGATGGCAAAGGTTGGTTTACTACCAAACGTAATCAACCGTTACCCACATGAATTCTCTGGTGGCCAGTGTCAACGTATCGGTATCGCACGTGCACTTATCTTGAAGCCTAAGATGATCATCTGTGATGAGCCGGTTTCTGCTCTGGATGTCTCTATCCAAGCTCAAGTAGTAAACCTTCTTATGGAACTACAGAAAGAGTTAGGTTTGTCTTTGGTATTCATCGCGCACGATTTGTCGGTTGTGAAACACATCTCTGACCGTGTATTGGTGATGTACTTAGGTAATGCTGTTGAACTAGGTGAATCAGATGCCTTGTTCTCAGATCCTAAGCACCCATATACCAAAGCATTGATGTCTGCAGTTCCGATCCCAGACCCTCGCTTAGAGCGCAGCAAAACGATTCAGATGTTGGAAGGTGATTTACCATCGCCAATCAACCCACCATCGGGTTGTGTGTTCCGTACTCGTTGCCCTGAAGCAACCGAGGCCTGCGCGCAAACCAAGCCAACCATTCAAGGCGATGACGTACACGCAGTATCTTGCTTGCACGTACAAGTCTAGAACCCGTTTGATACGGTTCAGCCTGTGACAGGCTTAAGCGCAACTTTTTATAGGTTGCGCTTTTTTTATGCTTACGTATTCGAGGATCTTCACCTTCATCAAATTATTTGAACAACTAAGCCAACTTCTTCTAGTTTTGAAAAAGTTGGCTTTTTTTATACTAGAGAAAAGTTTGGATGACAGAGGTTTGGATATGGGTAAGTTAGTTGAAGGTGTTTGGCATGACGTTTGGTATGACACCAAAGAAAGCGGTGGCAAGTTTGTTCGCGAAGATGCAGGCTTTCGTCACTGGGTAGAGAATAAAGCGTCCGCGCAGTTTCAGCCTGAAAGCGGCCGTTATCACTTGTACGTATCATTGGCTTGCCCTTGGGCGCACCGCACCCTTATCTTCCGAGAGCTTAAAGACCTAACCGATCACATTGACGTGACGGTTGTTTGCCCAGACATGATGAGTGATGGTTGGCAAATGGGGTTACCTGAACCTCTGTTCGGCCATACGCGCATGCATCAAATCTACACTCAAGCCAAACCTGACTACTCGGGTAGAGTGACGGTGCCTGTGCTATGGGATAAGAAAACCAACACCATCGTGAGCAACGAATCCTCTGAAATTATCCGCATGTTCAACTCAGAATTTAATGAGTTAACAGGCAATACGGATGACTACTATCCGTGGGAATTGGCTAAGAAGGTTGATGAGTGGAATGACTACATCTATCCAAGCATCAACAACGGTGTTTATCGTACTGGCTTTGCAACCACACAAGAAGCTTATGAAGAAGCGTATGGTGCGTTATTTGAAGCCTTAGACAAAGTAGACGCTCACCTTAGCGAACATCGCTATTTAGCGGGTAACGAGATTACAGAAGCGGATTGGCGCTTGTTTACCACTCTGGTTCGATTTGATGCCGTTTATGTTGGGCACTTTAAGTGTAATAAGCAGCGAATTTCAGACTACGTCCATATTCAGGGCTACTTAAAAGAGCTCTACCAGGTCGAAGGCATTAAAGAGACGACCGATTTTTATCACATCAAGCGCCACTATTATTACAGCCATACAGGTATAAACCCAACCCAAGTTGTGCCGAAAGGACCTGCGCTAGACTTAGAATCAGTCCATGGGCGAGGTTAGATTAATCTTAAGAGCATCAAGTAACCTTAAGCGTTAGATATAAAAAAAACCTAGATAAGAATCTAGGGTTTTTTGCTTTCTACAAAAGAAAAATTAGTTAATTACTTTTTCTTCAGCTTGAGCTGCTTGGTCTGCTTGGATAGCCGTTAGAGCTACTGTGTAAACGATATCGTCTACTAGAGCGCCACGAGACAAGTCATTTACTGGCTTGCGCATACCTTGAAGCATTGGACCGATAGACACTAGATCTGCTGAACGCTGTACCGCTTTGTAAGTCGTGTTACCCGTGTTTAGGTCTGGGAATACGAATACTGTCGCTTTACCTGCAACTGGAGAGTTAGGCGCTTTAGAAGCGGCTACGTTTTCCATGATTGCTGCGTCGTACTGAAGAGGACCGTCGATCACTAGATCAGGACGTTTCGCTTGAGCAAGTTTGGTTGCTTCACGCACTTTATCTACGTCTGCACCTTTACCAGATTCACCAGTAGAGTAAGAGATCATAGCAACGCGTGGGTCGATACCGAATGCCGCAGCAGAATCTGCAGATTGGATAGCGATTTCAGCAAGCTGTTCAGCTGTTGGATCTGGGTTGATCGCACAGTCACCGTATACAAGCACTTGATCAGGCAGAAGCATGAAGAAGATTGAAGATACGATAGAAGCATCAGGAGCAGTCTTGATGATCTGGAACGGAGGAACGATAGTGTTCGCCGTTGTGTGAACAGCACCAGAAACTAGGCCGTCAACTTCGCCAGCTTCAAGCATCATAGTACCTAGGAATACTGAGTCTTCTAGCTTCTCACGAGCAACAACTTCAGTCATGCCTTTAGCGCCACGAAGTTCTACTAGACGAGCTACGTAGTTTTCGCGAACTGATGCAGAATCGATGATCTCAACGCCAGCGCCAAGCTCAACACCTTGCTGCGCTGCAACGCGACGGATTTCTTCAGGGTTACCTAGAAGTACACACGTTGCGATACCGCGCTCAGCACAGATAGCCGCAGCTTTAACTGTACGTGGCTCGTCACCTTCAGGAAGAACGATGCGCTTAGCCGCTTTACGAGCAAATTCAGTTAGCTGGTAACGGAATGCTGGTGGGCTTAGACGACGGATGCCTTGAGTACCTTCAGATAGAGAATCAATCCAAGGGCCATCAATGTGGCTTGCAACGTGATCGTTAACGAACTCGATACGCTCTTTATCGTCAGCAGGAACTTCTAGGTTGAAGCTCTGTAGGTTTAGAGACGTCTGCCAAGTGTTACCTTGAGCTTTGAAGATCGGTAGACCTGAAGCGAATGCTGGTGCGCAAAGGTTAGCAATGCTTTCTGGAATGTCGTAACCGCCAGTCAGTAGGATTGCGCCAATCTCAACACCGTTTTTCGCAGCAAGAGCCGCAGCAACGATAACGTCAGGACGGTCTGCAGAAGTTACTAGCAGTGAACCTGGCTTGAAGTGCTCAATCATGTGCGGTAGAGAACGTGCACAGAAAGTGATGCTCTTAATACGACGAGTTGAGATTTCACCTTCGTTAACGATTTCAGCGTTAAGGTGCTTAGCCATATCAACCGCACGAGTTGCGATTAGGTCGATGCTCCATGGCACACAGCCAAGAACACGGATAGGGCTAGAATTGAAGATTTGCATTACTTCAAGGTTCGCTTGCTGAGCGCTGTCTGCATCATCAAAGATTTCAGATAGGTCAGGGCGAGTACGACCAGCTTCATCAACAGGAGCATTAAGCTTGTTGATGATTACGCCTTTGATATTCTTGTTTTTTGTACCGCCGAAGTTAGAACATGCTACTTCGATACGCTCTTTAAGTTGCGTAGGGTTGTCAGTACCAGGAGTCGCAACGAATACGATCTCTGCGCCAAGCGTTTTTGCGATTTCTGCGTTCACTTGGTTTGCAAACGGGTGCTTACGAGTAGGGACTAGGCCTTCGATTAGCGTTACTTCAGCGTCTTTGTTGATTTTGTTGTATTGCTCAACAACAGATTCAAGAAGTACATCCATTTTTTCACTACCGATCAACGCTTCAGCTTTAGTCATCGCAATTGGTTCACCAATCTTGATGTCGCTGTTTGTGCTAATGATAGTTGATGTTAGATCTGGTTGATCGCCACCGCTACGAGGTTGAGCGATTGGTTTGTAGAACGAAACACTTACGCCTTTGCGCTCCATCGCGCGAAGAACACCCATGCTTACACTAGTAAGACCAACACCAGCGCTTGTAGGGATAAGCATAATAGTACGGGACATTGAGGAGTACCTTTAACTATTGGAATGAAAAAAGCTCAACTCCTGTTCCTACCAACATTTATATAGGGGTAGGAATAAAAGTTGAGCCCCATTTTTCTTAGATAAAAATCTGACTAGCGTCGAGTGAAGCTAGTCAGAAAATTCGATTAAAGACCTGCTAGTTCAGCTGTATCTTCTGCAATCACTAGCTCTTCATTAGTAGAGATAACCATTGCTGGTACACGGCTGTTTTCAGTCGTGATAGTACCTTCGCCGCCGAAACGAGCTTTAAGGTTAGCTGCGCTATCTACTTCGATACCGAAGAATGCAAGACGGTTAAGAACCATTTCACGGATTGGCGCTGAGTTTTCACCGATGCCACCAGTGAATACGATAGCGTCAAGGCGACCTTCTAGGGTTGCAGTGTAGCTTGCAACGTATTTAGCTAGACGGTGACAGAATACGTCCATTGCACGAGTAGCTTCTTCTTTCTCGCCGTAGTTGTCTTCAACGAAACGACAGTCAGAAGTTACTTGAGTTAGACCTTGTAGGCCAGACTCTTTAGTGAACATTGTGTTGATTTCATCAACGCTCATGCCAAGTTTGTCATGTAGGTGGAACATAACAGCAGGGTCAAGGTCGCCACAGCGAGTACCCATTACAAGACCTTCAAGAGGAGTAAGGCCCATAGAAGTATCTACAGATTGGCCATTCTTGACTGCACAAACAGATGCGCCGTTACCTAGGTGACAGTTAATGATGTTAACTTCTTCAATAGGTTTGTCTAGAAGCGTGGCACACTCACGAGTAATAAATAGGTGAGATGTACCATGTGCACCGTAACGACGAATACCGTGATCTGTGTATAGGTTGTATGGAAGCGCGTATAGGTAAGCTTCTTCTGGCATTGTCGTGTGGAAAGCAGTATCAAATACAGCAACGTTTTTTAGTGCTGGGAATGATTTTTGAGCTGCTTTAATACCGATAAGGTGCGCAGGGTTGTGAAGAGGAGCGAAAGTCGCTGCATCTTCGATACCTTTAATTACTTCATCAGTGATTAGTGCTGATGAAGTAAAGTTTTCACCACCATGCACAACACGGTGACCGATTGCTGCAAGGTTTTCAGAAAGTTCTGGCTTAGAAGCAAGAATAGTTTCTACCATGAAGGCTAGTGCTTCTTCGTGTGCTGCGCCATTACCTAGTTGAGCTTCGTGTTTACCATCAAGTTTCCACTTGATACGAGCTTCAGGAAGATGCAGACATTCTGCAAGACCTGTTAGATGCTCGTCACCAGATACTGCGTCAACTACAGCAAATTTAAGAGAAGAACTACCACAGTTTAAAACTAAAACTAGCTTAGACATTAATGACTACCTGTTTATTTTTCTGATCGAAATCAGTTAAGGATGAAAATTAATCTCAAGAATAGTCGAAGCACATAGGCTTGCGTACTAACCTTGGTCAAAAAAACGTTAATTTCCGTATAAAGTGAAAGCGCTCTTTATCAAAAAGAGGCTTGTGCATTCCTTGCAGAAGTCTTCTCAAAGTTGCTTAAATTGTAAATAAGGGCAACAATGAGATTGAGGCCTGCAAATAATAGCGATATTGTGCAAATATAACAAAAAAATTTGAAAGAATATTATTTTTCGTCAATTTTTTGTGTTTTTAGTTGATGATTTCAACTTTTTTTTAATGGGAGACTCATATGAGCAATAGAGTTGGTTTAGCTAGTAGTTTAAAAGATGGCCAAAAGTACATGGATCTCTGGCCCGTCCGAAAAGAGTTAAACGCGATCTTCCCAGAACAGCGCATTATTAAAGCGACCCGTTTTGGCGTGAAAGTGATGCCTGCGATTGCTGCTATTAGTGTTCTTACACAAATGGTCTTTAATAATTACCAAGCGATGCCACAAGCTGTGGTCATGGCTTTGTTTGCAATCAGCTTACCGCTTCAAGGCATGTGGTGGTTAGGTAATCGCTCAAACACACAACTTCCACCTGCGCTAGTCTCGTGGTATCGCGAACTTCATGAGAAGATCACTGAAACGGGTTTTGCGTTAGAGCCAATGAAGTCGCGCCCTCGTTATAAAGAATTGGCGATCATTTTAAATCGCGCATTTCGTCAGCTAGATAAATCCTCAATGGAACGTTGGTTCTAATGAGTTTCAACTCTCCTCTTGTCTGAGAGCAACTATTCTTCATTGATGGTTTGTTCTCAGGTTTGACTTTAATATTTTCACTTCGTTTTTATTCATCTCGCTCCCCCTCATTCCTTTTTTCTCTTACTACTCATGTAGTTTCTTACTTTTCAAATTCTGCCTTTCACTATTTCACGCATTTTTCGAGCCTTGTTGTGTTTTTGTTAAATATCACTTCAAGTCATCAATGGTTACAGGTAATAATATCAATAGTGATGTTGTTCTCTTTGAGCGAGCAATAATGAGCAGAGCTTGATTCAGGGAGCGATAATGAGTTCTGTAAAAAAGGTATTGGCAGCGGTCGTAAGTTGTCTGTTGTTGCTATGGACAAGCAATGTCATGGCGAACGTTGCCAAAGTTTCGGTTTCACAAGTTGTTGACCATCCAGATCTGAATGCAACACGTCTAGGACTTCTTGAAGGATTGAGAGCAAAAGGTTACGAACCGGGTAAAAATTTAGAGTTTTCTTATGAAATGGCTGGTGGCAATCCCGTTCAGGCAGCAAAAATAGCCAGAGAGTTAGTTAGTGAGAACCCTCATGTATTAGTTGGCATCGCGACACCGACCTCTCAAGCGTTGGTTTCAGCGACTCGAACGATCCCGATTGTGTTCACCGCGGTGACAGACCCTATCGGAGCAAGACTTGTTAAACAATTGGAGCAGCCGGGACGAAATGTCACGGGCCTTTCTGACTTATCACCTATTTCCCAACATGTATCTCTTATTAAAGAGCTACTCCCCAATGCAGTTTCAGTCGGTGTGGTTTATAACCCAGCAGAGGCAAATGCTGTTGCTTTAGTAGGGCTGTTAAAGCAGTCTACACGAGACTTTGGCTTTACTTTGCATACTGCTAAAGCGTTGACTATCGATGATGTAGAAGAAAAAACAGCATCCGTGGCTAAAAAATCTGATGTTATCTACGCGCTAACCGATAACACGGTGGCAAGTGGTATTGAAGGACTTATAAATGCAGCAAACCAAGCTGGCACACCCGTGGTTGCAGGAGCAACGTCTTATGTTGGCAAGGGAGCAATAGCTGGGTTAGGTCTAGATTACTATGACGTTGGGGTGCAGACCGCTGATTATGTGGCCGCTATTTTGGACGGACAAAAACCAGGGAAGTTGAGTGTTAAAACGGCTCAAAGCTCTCAGTTGGTAGTTAACCTAGATGCCGCTCGTATGCTTGGTTTGACGCTACCTAAGTCTGTGGTTGATCGTGCGATAGTCAGTCGTTAATAGGTATTTACATCAAAAAAATCATGTTTGATAAGTCACTTTGTTAACAGGGACTTAAACCATCATAATGAACAACATTAGTCGACTCTCACCATTAGCTGCGATCTATTTTATTCATTTTTAAGTAGTTATTTACCCGATAGGTGCATCGTTAATACCAACTTACATTATTTTACATCGAGAGGGCTGTCGATTAATGTCATAATATTAATGGAACTAATGAAAATAACTGAGCGCTAAGAGCACATTCTATGAAAGTAAATAGGCACTTTAGCCTTACCTTTGTCTTCGGCTTTCCCGCTGTGATCGCGACCATGTTACTTGGGCTGATAGGAAAAAATTATTTTGATGCGGTTGAAAAAGACATCAGCAGTGAGTTTCAGCGTATTGAAGAAGTGTTTAAACGAACGACCAAAATTGTTACCGCTCTAGATTACAGCTTCTCTAATTACTACAAATCAGGAAACCCTCTTTTCCTTGATCACAATAAGCAAGTGGTTGATGGTCTTTGCCGAATTTGGCCCATTGACGTATTACTTCTTGCTGACGGAAAAACCGCAGATATCCCCTCTGTCGATATCGACTATATGTTGGTTGGTCAAGAACCCCTTTGTAATGAAACCAGTGATAGCTATAAAAGTGCGTCAGAAAAAATTGCTCTCGCGCCAATTCTTTCATTTTTGTCCCAGCTTGATGAATATCACAACGGCGTACACTTTATTGATACTCGTGGGTATGTGATCTCTTCGCCAGAAGACTTTGCTAAAGAGCTAGGGAAAGAACTACTTTCGACCATAAAAAGCCGCCCGTATTGGCAAAGAACCGCCAACAATCCAGAACAATTGACTTTAACGGGTCCTGCGTATCGATTTGACTCTCTTGACCGTATGATAAGCATGACGATTCCGGTGTTTCATAAGGGGATACATCAAGGAATGCTTTCTGTTGAGATTGACGCCAGTAAATTGCTTGCGAGTTCGAATGAGCACTTAGCCGGTAGAATCGATATTATTGATACCACCTTGGTTAATCCGGTTGATAGCGCTACTTTCTATCGCGCGATACAACTGGAAGGAGTCACCTCTCATCACGCGATGTACTACGAATTAGATTTTGCCAAAGAGGTAGAGCACTTTTTTGTCTACGAGAAAGACAGTCTGATTGTCGCTATCATCGTATATCTATTCTCTGTAACGCTCTTTTTCTTCGTTAACTCCAATATTGAACGTGGTTACTTCAAAGAGCTAGCAGCTAAAGATCCGATGACCGGGCTGCTAAATCGCAGAGGATTGGAAGCTTTTTGGCGCAGTGTGGAGCATGACCAGTTATTCGCCTTGACTGTATTTGACATTGATAATTTCAAGTTGATTAATGATACCTTTGGGCATGACAAAGGGGATGATGTTATTCGCTACATGTCCCGCCAGATAAGTAATAGCATTCGAAGTAGTGATGTAGCAGCAAGGTTTGGTGGTGAAGAGTTTGTCGTTTATCTTAAAGGTGATGATCGTGAAACGTTAATGAGGACATTAGAGCGTGTTAAAAATGCTGTCTGTGCAAACTCAGCTAACATTGTACCTAATGGTTTTACTGTCTCTGGTGGTGTTTGTATTACTGAAGCTGAGCATAATAACCTAAGCTTTGAAGAGATATTCAAACACGCGGATGAAAAGTTGTACGTGGCTAAGACGACAGGTAAAGACCGCATCGTATTTTAACCACGCTATTGAACTTCTATGTTAGAGAAGAAGGGGAACTAACTCACACAGTTTGGCGATGTTCCTCTTGATAACGCTGAAGGCGCTCCACAATAGGTGGCGCTTTCTTGAAAGTGCGAATTTCTTTAAATAGTTCGTTCGCTTCAGGGTAGCCTTTACTTAGATAAACAAACCACTGCTTCACTCTATTGGGGTAGTACATGCCTTTGTCCCCTTTTATTTGAAACTCTGAATAGCGTAGCAAAAGTTCGATGACTTTATTCCACGGCATTTTTGGGTGGTTGTGCTTAACGACGTTGCCAAGATTTGGAATGTTGAAAGCGCCACGACAGACCATCAATGAATCGACGCCAGTGGCTTCTATGCAATCTTGACCATCTTGATAGTTCCAGATTTCCCCATTAGCAATCAAAGGTAGAGACGTTTTTTCTCTTATTTGATTGATGTAATCCCATTTAATTTCGCTGGCTTTATAGCCGCCAACTTTGGTTCTTGCATGCACAGTGAGTTCGTCTGCCTTTGCTTGTTCGATAGCGTCGACAATTTCAAAGCACTCTTCCGGGTGCTCCCAACCCAATCGAATTTTTGCAGATACGGGAATGTGTGCTGGCACCGCATCTCGACAAGACTTCACCACTTGATAGATGAGTTCTGGTTCTTTTAGCAGTGACGCACCGCCATTACTTTTGTTTACCGCTTTTGCAGGGCAACCAAAATTAAGATCAATGCCTTTAGCGCCTAAACTAGCAGCTTGAAAAGCATTCTCGGCCATCCAATTTGGGTGTTGTCCTAGAAGCTGGAGATGGATTGGAACACCAGCCATGGTTTGAGAGCCTTGATGCAATTCAGGGCAAATACGGTGAAAAACATGCGGAGGAAGAAGTTGATCAACTACGCGCACAAATTCCGTCACACAGAGATCGTAATCATTGATCTCTGTGAGAATTTCACGCATTAGATGGTCTAAAACGCCCTCCATAGGGCCAAGTATTACTCGCATTTGCTTTACCGAAACTGAATGGATCGAAAATTAAGACGCGTGATTGTACGGGCAAGTTAAAAGCTTGTCACTATGAGCTAGGTGAATCTGACGTAACAGTTATTTCACCGGTTAGAGGGAAGTAGTTGAGCCTTGGTAAATCTTCGCCTAGCGAGTAACCATCAGTGTAGTAGTAATAGCAGCTTGGATCTGATGTATACCAAGCAACGATCGGTTCTTCTGAAGGGAATACTGAGCTACCGTGATCTCTAACGGTGAGGTCAGTATTCATGAGCGCCCGCCAAAGCCTTGCGCAGTCACTCCCTCTAATTGCAGTCCCCGAATTAATCGGTAGTTGATCAACAGCGATTGGAAAACCAGTCGATGAAGGATAAACGCTGCCTTCACCATAATCGACATCTTGATTAAAATCAGGCTCTCCATCAACAAGCCACTGTGAGTGGTAAAGGTTAACCGCAGTTCGAAAAGAAGAAAAAGCACCTTGAGCTATAGCTTCATGGCTATCGCGTTGGTAATTTAGAAAGCGAGGAGCTGCGGTAACGGCAAGTATGCCTAAAATAACGACGACAGAGACCAGCTCTATCAAAGTAAAACCATTTTGGTGTTGTTTCATAATGTATTCTATATGTAACTAAATATTTCAGTGACTCTTTTTACACTTCAAACTTAAATTTTCAAAATGAAATAAGTTTAGTTTGCTGAATTGAACTAAAGATAATGTTTGCGTGGCTACTGGTAGGTGTAATTAATCATAGAGCTATACGAATAATTACTAATTGTTAGCCTTGTGGGTATAATGGAGACAACAGAATTGACCGACTAGTGAAGTAATATGAAGTATCAATTATTGAGTCTTCCTGACTCAATTAACGACGTAACAGCCCAGTTTGTAGAAGGTGCTATATTTGCATCTAACCTTGCAACTAAACCTCTTGACCCAGAGGCTTGGTTACCTATAGCTATTCCTGAAACTGGTCAGGACTTTGTTCCTCAAGTCACCGAGCAAATTAATCGCCAACATAACCTCATTCAGCGAAGTGAATATTTGCTTACAGAAGTGCTTGATGCAGATAACTTTGCTGAACAGCTAGCCGATTTTTCTGAAGGTTTTATGATGGTCTGGCCGACGATTGAAGAACAGTGGCAGGAAACGTCAATCGCAGATGGCACATTACGCATGCTACAAGCAATGTTAACAACATTCATGCTGGCGATTGATGAAGAACAGACAATCGAGCAAATGAAAGCGGCTGGATTAGAAACCCCGCCAACTTTGAATGATCTCGTCGGGCAAGTCGATTTGATGGTGACAGAAGTTGCGCTAGCAGCGGATGAAGCGATGCTCGGAAATAAATCTCAAAGTGTGAATCCGTTTAAGGGCATCGGCCGAAATGATGTTTGCCCGTGTGAAAGTGGTAAAAAGTTTAAACAGTGCTGTGGTAAAAAAGCTTAATTGCATTGTTTATAGATAATAAAAAGTCGACGTAATGTCGACTTTTTCGTTTCTTAACATGATGAGCTAATTGTTAGTCATTCTTTGATTTAACGAATTGAGAGATCACTACAAAACTGAAAGCAACCAAGTTACCCGCGAAGATAATCACTAGCCATTGAGGCATTGAAAGTTCTAAGAACTGCCATACTACCTTGCTGCAGTCGCCGTAGGCCTCAAACATCCACGGAGCCCATTGGTTTAGAGGTGCCCAGGTAGGGAAGGTCACGAACAGGTCACAGGTAGCGAAAGGAGACGGGTTAAACTGGTAGTCAACGTGCTCTAAAGCAAGCATCAACCCTTTATACGCACCTAACCCCCAACCAAGTAGACCTAGCCAACGTGATATCGGATTATGCGGGGCAATAGCACCAATCATTGCTGCGATGCCGATAGCGAGCATAGCAACGCGCTCGTAGATACACATTACACAAGGGCCAAGCATCATCACGTGCTGAAAGAAAAGAGCACATGCTTCAAAAAAGACAATAAAAGCCAGCAGTAAAAGCCAAGATAAACGTCCCTTAGAGAAGTCTTTGAGCATTGCAAAAAAGTTCACGAATTTAATCCTGTCAATAAAATAAAAAAGCCCTGATTACTCAGAGCTTTTTATCTTGGATAAGTTTCCTAATCAACTAATATTTTTGATTAGTTAGATGTACCTATTGTGTTTAGCGATAGAAATCCGGGTTAGTGGCCACCGGAGATAACTGGAGCTACCACTTCACCCGTACGGTGAATGATCCAACCTGCATCATAGAACCATGCTGTCATCGGTTCTACGAAGAACACAATACCGGCAAGGCCAACAAGTGCTAATGCGAGAGTATATGGCAAAGCCATGATGACCATGCGGCCGTAAGACAGTCGAATTAACGGAGCAAGTGCTGACGTTAATAGGAATAGGAATGCAGCTTGGCCGTTTGGCGTAGCAACAGAAGGTAGGTTGGTACCTGTGTTGATAGCAACAGCAAGCAGATCAAATTGGTCGCGAGTGATGACGCCTTCAACCAGAGCTGTTTTAACTTCGTTGATGTAAACCGTACCGACGAATACGTTGTCTGAAACCATCGACAAGATACCATTGGCTACGTAGAAGAGTGCGAGCTGTGCGCCTTTATCTTCAACGTGAAGTACAGCATCGATTACTGGCTTAAATAGAGCCTGGTCGATGATTACAGCAACAACCGCAAAAAAGACGGCAAGAAGTGCGGTAAATGGCAGTGCTTCTTCAAAAGCTTTACCCATCGAGTGCTCTTCAATTACACCTGTAAACGCTGTAGCTAAGATGATCACTGAAAGGCCAATCAAACCGACTTCAGCGACGTGAAGCGCAAGGCCAACAATAAGCCAAACTGCGATTGCACTCTGAACCCATAGTTTAGCTACATCTTGTTTTGTACGATTTGCGCGTTCTTTGTTGTCAAATTCAACTAAGATTTGGCGAACGTTATTTGGCAGCTCTGCACCGTAGCCAAACACTTTGAATTTCTCGACAAGTGCACAAGTTAAAATACCACAGAAGAAAACAGGCAGTGTAACTGGCAGCATGCGGATAATAAATTCACCGAACTCCCAACCCGCTTGCTTAGCAATTACTAAGTTTTGTGGTTCACCTACCATGGTCATTACACCACCCAGAGCAGTACCAACACCGGCGTGCATAAGTAGTGAACGTAAGAATGCGCGGTAGTTTTCAAGGTCATCACGTGTTAGCTCAGAGATCTCTTCATCATGAGTATGATCGTGCGCAGACGTTGTGCCCTTACCTGATGCAACCTTGTGGTAGATAGAGTAGAAGCCCACTGCAACGCTAATGACTACGGCGATTACTGTCAGCGCATCTAGGAAGGCAGACAAGAATGCTGCGGCGACACAGAAAGCGACAGAGAGTAGAATTTTGGATTGGATACCGAGCAGGATCTTCGTAAAAATGAACAGAAGTAGTTCTTTCATGAAGTAGATGCCAGCAACCATGAATACGAGTAAGAGTAATACTGGTAGGTTTGCTTGTAGCTCATGATAAACCATTTCTGGTTTAGTCATGCCAATGGCGACGGCTTGAATTGCCAATAAGCCACCGGGTTGGAGAGGGTAGCACTTTAGAGCCATAGCTAGAGTGAAAATAAACTCAACCACTAATAGCCACCCCGCAACAAATGGGTCAACTAGGAAAAAAACAAACGGGTTGATGATTAAAAAGGAAATGATGGCAAGTTTATACCAATCAGGAGCTTTACCAAGGAAGTTTTTGATAAAAGCGTTTCCGAGAGACATCGGCATGTTAATACTCTTTTATGTTGATTATGAATAGACAAGCAATACAACATTTTGAGAATCGAGCTGTAGATTTAGTTAAAACCTATAACTAACAGTGACTTAGAAAAACTACATTCCATGTAATGTTCTGTGGTCTTGCCAAGTCACTCCCTTAGAAACTCAAGCACTGCTTATTTTTGAGCGCAACTCTACTCTTAGATAACATTTAGTCAACAGGAAAACCCCTGTAGCACTAAAAATACCTCTTTTTTGTTGAGAAACGCGATCAAAGTAGCGCAAGCATACCACTTAAAATGTGATAAAAACCGACTAGAATCAATATTTCAGCGAAATGATTAAAATTTACAGAATAACGACGGCTTATATATGATTATTACAACTTAATATTGCAAATTAATAGATTTAAAAATATGACCAATCTCATTGATTTTAAAAAGAATTTGTTGTGTTAATGGTTTGTTTAAATGATGATTTGTAGTCGCTTGCTATCCAAACCTTGAGTGCAAACGTGTGCTGAACTTTAGAGTTTTAACTCTACTTGAGTTTTGAGTGAGTAAAATTTTTTGGGGGTATTTCCGCAGGGTGTTAACTAGTGGTATGATGAGTAAATTAGAACAAAATAATTAAATTGGATTGAAGTGTAGATGGTCATTAAGGCAAAGAGCCCGGCAGGATTTGCAGAAAAGTATATCATTGAAAGTATTTGGAATGGCCGTTTCGCTCCAGGTTCTATCTTGCCCGCAGAGCGTGAGCTTTCTGAGCTGATTGGTGTTACACGTACTACGCTTCGTGAAGTACTTCAGCGTCTTGCTCGTGATGGTTGGTTGACAATCCAACACGGTAAGCCAACTAAAGTTAATCAGTTTATGGAAACGTCAGGTCTTCATATCCTTGATACATTAATGACGTTGGACGTTGATAACGCAAGTAAAATGGTAGAAGACCTGCTTGCTGCTCGTACTAACATCAGCCCTATCTTTATGCGTTATGCATTCAAAGCAAATAAAGAGGCTTCAGAGCGTACGATTACTAACGTAATTGAATCTTGTGAATCTTTACTTGCGGCACCTACTTGGGATGAATTCTTAGAATCGTCGCCATATGCTGACAAGATCAAACAATCGGTGAAAGAAGACGTAGAAAAAGATGAAGCGAAGCGTCAAACGATCTTAATTGCTAAAACTTTTAACTTCTACGATTACATGCTTTTCCAACGTTTAGCATTCCATTCAGGTAACCAAATTTATGGCCTGATCTTCAATGGTGTTCGTAAGTTGTACGACCGTGTTGGCAGCTACTACTTCTCTAACCCAGAAGCTCGTCGTTTAGCCATGGAGTTCTACAAAAACTTGTTTGTTATTTGTGAAAGCGGTGAGCGTGAGAATTTACCACTTGTGATTCGTAACTACGGTATCGCAAGCGCACAGATTTGGAACGAGATGAAGACAACGTTACCGACAAACTTTACTGAAGACGACAGCTAAGTCTTTTCATAAAAGTATTGTTCGGTTGTTTTACTTATTGAGTAAACGACGTAAAGAAACGAAAAAGCGGCGAGATAATCAAATTATCTCGCCGCTTTTTATTTATTGATAGTTGGTGAAAACGTATCAATAGGCAGTAACTTACCCTGCAAACTCTTCTGAGTCTGGACGGTTAGTAAATTGCACGCCATTTAGAAAATCGCAAAGTAGTTGGTCTTCACATACTTTGTAGTTCTTGTTCTCTGGCTTACGGAAGTAGGCACCAATCTCGTACTTACTTAGGCTGATGCCTACCACTTCTAATATATCTAATACATCTTCTGCTTTCATGTTCAACGCAATACGCAGCTTCATGAAAATCATGTTGTTAGTCAGAGCAACTTCAGGTTTAGGTTGAACACCTTCTTTTTTGCCACGCTTAATATTGATAAAACCATTTAGGAATACCGCTAACTCTTTATCTTTCATCTTAGAGCATGACTTGTCGTTGTCGTCTTTTAGCCAATTAATCACTTGGTCATGAGCAACGGTCACATCAGCTTGCTCGATAGCTTTAATGATCTGTGCATTTTTAAGGTTTAGCGCGTGTTGAATACGACGCAAGATTTCGTTGTTAGTCACTGGGGATTCCTAAAAAGGGTTTGAAGAGTAAAAGGTGTTGGTTAGCCCGTTATTGTCGGCAAACAAATTTCTACTCTACATAGCATAGTTGACGGCGACTCTAACAGAGAACGCTTATTTTCGGTAGATATAAAAAATCCCCAATGCTTATCAACTCATTCAAGTTAAAAGTGCATTAGGGATTTCGCTATGAGTGCTTGTTATCTGACTGAAGCCAGAGCTACATTACACGCATGCCAGGTTGAGCACCTTCGTGTGGTTCAAGGATCCACAAGTCACTGCCACCAGGACCAGCAGCTAAGATCATGCCTTCAGACATACCAAACTTCATCTTACGAGGTTTTAGGTTGGCTACCATTACAGTTAGCTTGCCTTCTAGCTCTTCAGGTTTGTATGCTGACTTGATACCAGAGAATACTTGGCGAGTTTCACCACCGATGTCCAGTTGGAACTTCAGTAGCTTGTTCGCTTTTGGTACTTCTTCACATGAGATAATACGAGCAATACGCATATCGACTGCTGCAAAGGCATCGAATTCAATCTCGTCTGCGATTGGCTCTTTGTCTAGCTCAGTTTGGCTTGCTTGCTCTTTTTCAGCTTCTGCTTTTTCTTTCGCAGCGGCTTCTGCGGCTGCATCTTCTTTAGAAGACTCGATCATTGCTTCTACTTTCTTCGGATCAATACGGCTAAACAACGCCTTGAACTTAGTGATTTCGTGATCAGTTAGCGGAGTAGCAATCGCTTCCCACGTAAGCTCTTCGTTTAGGAAAGCCTCAGTGCGAGCCGCAAGCTCTGGCATAACGGGTTTAAGGTAAGCCATTAGCACGCGGAATAGGTTAATACCGACAGAAGAAACTTCTTGAAGCTCTTTCTCTTTACCTTCTTCTTTTGCAAGAACCCAAGGTGCTTTTTCGTCGATGTACTGGTTAGCTTTATCAGCTAGTGCAGTAATTTCACGGATAGCGCGGCTGAACTCACGAGTTTCGTATAGCTGACCGATACGCTCAGCAGCAGCAACGAATTCGTTGTATAGCTCAGGTTCTGCAAATTCAGCAGCAAGTTTGCCTTCAAAACGCTTCGTGATGAAGCCAGCGTTACGAGACGCTAGGTTAACAATCTTGTTTACTACATCCGCGTTTACACGTTGAGTGAAGTCTTCAAGGTTAAGGTCAAGGTCATCGATACGGCTGTTTAGCTTAGCAGCGTAGTAGTAGCGTAGACACTCAGGGTCTAGGTGATTTAAGTACGTACTTGCTTTGATGAATGTGCCTTTCGACTTAGACATTTTCGCACCGTTCACCGTTACGTAGCCGTGTACGAATACGTTGTTTGGCTTACGGAAACCAGCGCCTTCAAGCATTGCAGGCCAGAATAGGCTGTGGAAGTAAACGATGTCTTTACCGATGAAGTGGTAAAGCTCAGTTGTGCTGTCTTTCTTCCAGTATTCGTCAAAGTTGAGATCGTCGCGCTTGTCACATAGGTTCTTGAAAGAAGCCATGTAGCCAACAGGAGCGTCTAGCCAAACGTAGAAAAATTTGTTTTTCTCGCCTGGGATTTCGAAACCGAAGTAAGGTGCATCACGTGAGATATCCCACTGTTGCAGGCCAGACTCGAACCATTCCTGCATTTTGTTTGCAGTTTCATTCTGTAGAGAGCCAGAACGAGTCCACTCTTTTAGCATGCTTTCGAACTGAGGCAGATCGAAGAAGAAGTGCTCAGAATCTTTCATTACTGGAGTTGCGCCAGAAACCGCTGATTTAGGGCTAATTAGCTCAGTTGGGCTGTATGTCTCACCACAGTTATCACAGTTATCACCATACTGGTCTTCTGACTTACACTTAGGGCAAGTACCTTTTACGAAGCGGTCTGGTAGGAACATCTCTTTCTCAGGATCGAAAAGCTGAGAAATAGTACGGCTAGAAATGAAGCCGTTCTTTTTAAGTTCTAGATAGATGTGAGAAGCCAGTTCACGGTTCTCTTCACTATGTGTGCTGTGGTAGTTATCAAAGCTGATATCAAAGCCAGCGAAGTCTTTTTGGTGCTCTTCACTAACAGCAGCGATCATCTCTTCTGGCGTGATACCCATCTGTTGAGCTTTAAGCATAATTGGCGTGCCGTGAGCATCGTCAGCACAGATGAAGTTTACAGTGTTGCCACGTAGACGCTGGTATCGAACCCAGATATCAGCTTGGATATGCTCAAGCATATGACCAAGGTGAATAGAGCCGTTAGCGTACGGAAGCGCACAAGTTACCAAAAGTTGTCTTGGATCAGTTGCCATACTTAATAATTCGCTTTTTTGATAGGTATAAATTTTGAGAGGTAATACTACTTTATAACGTGTGATACGCCAAGTTATCAGACAAAGGATTCCCCTAGTTTTTTAGGGGTTCAGTCTTCATCTCGTGGGTGATAGCATAAATAAAAAAAGGAGCCCCAATGCGTAACTTTACTTCTAAGCAAGATTTCTGTTCATGGCTGAATGAGTTCGAGTCACCAATTCTCATCCCAGAGTGGGCGCTACACCAAAATATTGTATCGGTTGATCCGCGTGGATCATTCATTATTACTTTACCCTTTGCTGCTAATCAGCTCGCAATTGAACTGGAACAGTGGATCCACTCCCAGATTGAACAGCAACTTGTTAGTGCTTTTCAGTTTGAAGTACAAGTGAAGCCGTCTGCGCTAGAAACAACAGTCGCGACACCTTTGAAGGGCGTTAAGAACATTATCGCCGTGACGTCGGCAAAGGGTGGGGTGGGTAAATCGACTACTTCTGTAAACCTTGCGCTTGCGTTATCTAAGTCAGGTTCAAAAGTGGGCTTGTTGGATGCGGATATCTACGGTCCATCTGTGCCTATGATGCTTGGTCAGCTAGACGCAAAACCAGAAGTACAGAATAACAAATGGATGATGCCAATCGAAGCGCACGGCATTTTTACGCATTCTATCGGTTACCTTGTATCAAAAGATGATGCAGCTATCTGGCGTGGTCCAATGGCGGCGAAAGCATTAGGTCAGCTTGTTAACGAAACCGTATGGCCAGAGTTGGATTACCTTGTTATCGACATGCCACCGGGCACGGGTGATATTCAGTTAACGCTTTCGCAGCAGATCCCAGTGACGGGCGCGGTTGTGGTGACCACCCCTCAAGATTTGGCATTAGCCGATGCGCGTAAAGGTGTGGCGATGTTTGATAAAGTGAGCGTGCCAGTGGCAGGCTTAGTGGAAAACATGAGCTACCATATCTGTAGCCACTGTGGCGAGAAAGAGCATATCTTTGGCGCTGGTGGCGCGGAAGCCATGTCAGAAGAGTTTTACCTCGATATCTTAGCGCAAATCCCGCTGCACATTGATGTACGTGAAGATATTGATGCAGGTTGCCCAACCGTTATACGTCGTCCAGATAGTGAACACACGCGTCATTACTTAGAGCTTGCTGAGAATGTGGCTGCGAAGATGTTCTGGACGGGAAAAGCGAGACCAGAGGCGATTAACTTCTCGATGGTTGAATAGCAATGGCTGATCACAAAGGTGTGTAAATCATGTTTGGGTGAGATAAACAACGGTTGGATTAAGTGGATAGCCATAGGGCTTGTGCACATAGTTGTATTTAAGTTATTTGAAAGCAAACGATTGTTTTAAGTAAATGTATTGAGATCATCAATTTGACTGCAATTAGCTAACATCGCGACTAGAATCTATATGCTTTAGCCCCTATAATCAGGCGGTTTATCTCTTCCCACCACCAAACCATATCGGGTGCAAATTAATGTCTGATAATAATCAATGTGTCATCGTAGGTATCGCTGGCGCTTCAGCTTCAGGAAAAAGCCTGATCGCGAGTACGATTTATAATGAGCTGCGCGAAAAAGTAGGCGACCATCAAATTGGTGTTATCACGGAAGATTGCTATTACAGCGACCAAAGTCACTTGAGTATGGAAGAGCGAGTTAAAACTAACTACGACCACCCAAATGCACTAGATCATGACCTTTTATGCGAACATCTACAGCAGCTAATGAGTGGCAATGCCGTGGAAGTTCCTGAATACAGCTACACAGAGCACACACGCACTTCTGAAACGACTACACTTACTCCTAAGAAAGTGATCATTTTAGAAGGTATTCTGCTTCTGACAGACCCGCGTCTTCGTAAACTAATGCACGCAAGCGTATTTATGGATACACCGTTGGACATCTGTCTACTACGTCGTGTTAAGCGTGATGTAGAAGAGCGTGGTCGAACAATGGATACGGTACTTAAACAATACCAAGAAACAGTACGCCCAATGTTCATGCAGTTTATCGAGCCTTCAAAACAACATGCAGACATCATCGTTCCTCGTGGTGGTAAAAACCGTATTGCGATTGATGTTCTAAAAGCGCATATTGCGAAGTTGTTGAAGTCTTAATCGAATAAAATTTTGCCTAAGTGACTCACTTAGCTTTATTTTTTACCGAATCAGTGGCACTTTTATAGTGCCACTTTCTTTTGGAATCTAAGCAAGGAATATGCGGATGAAGAAACTACTCATTTTCATAGCTGTACCACTGTTTGTTGTCGTTGCAGCAACTCTGGCACTAGTGCTGTTAGTGAATCCCAACCAATTTAAGCCATTAATTGTCGAACAAGCCCAAAAACACACAGGCCTAGAGCTCGTGATCGAGGGTGATATCAGTTGGCAATTCTTCCCATCTATTGGCTTCGAACTTGGTCAAACTGAATTACGTAACCCTGAAGGGTTCACTCAACCAAACCTGTTTAAGGTTGATACGGTTGGCGTTGATGTTTCGGTTACTCCGCTATTTAGCAATCAACTAGAGATCGGCAATATCACTCTAGATGGTGCAGAATTTTATTTAGAAACGCTTAAAGATGGTCGCAAGAACATCGATGCGCTCACACAAGTGTCTGCTCCTAAGGAGTCTGAACCTGCAGCGGATACAAGTTCTGAAGCAACACCGGCGCCTCAAGAGCAAACTTCTACAGACACATCTGGCTGGACGATCAATCTTGCAGGTGTAACTGTCTCAAACGCATTGTTTGAGATGGACGACAAGCAAGCAGGTTCATTCACTAAGCTATACGATGTGTCTTTGAGTCTTTCTGAGTTTGCCGTTGATACATGGACGACCGCGACGTTTGCGGCTTCTGGTGAAAACAACCAACAGAAGTTCTCTGCAAATGGCAGTGCTGAATTCAAATTAGCGGAAGGCTTTGCAAGCTACGCATTACGAAATATTGACCTTAATGCGAAGTTCAATGATCCAGCAACGTCGATCGAGTCAGCGAAGATTGGCTTAAATACGTTTGAGTTCGATAAGGTTAACCAATTGACTTATGCGGTGATTGGTAATGCTGCTGGTCTTGACCTTGATCTTAAAGGTGGCGGTGACTTAACTGTCGATAGCGCGATCTCAAAAGTTACACTAAACAAGTTAACATTAGACTCAACATTCAAAGGTGAAACGCTTCCTCAATCACCAATGAAAGTGGATATGCTGTCTGACTTAAGCTTTGATCTAACTAAGAGTCACTTGAGCTTTGTGCTAGAGAAGCTGCAAGCTAACGCTATCGCACTAGACGGTAAAGCGGACATCACTTTATCTGAAATACCAAAGGTTCGTTTTTCTCTTCATAGCCCGAACATCGATTTAGATGAGTTTTTAGGCCTAGGTAATACATCAGAAACAGCGAGTGCTGCGCCTTCTGATTCTGCTGGTGGCTCAACTTCAAATACTACAGCTTCTTCGACGTCAAGTTCAGATAACTCGGCTCCTGCGAAAGAAGTAGAACCTGATCTGTCAGCTCTGAAAACGCTCGATGTGAAAGGTAATATCACAATCGATAAGTTCAAGGCGAACAACGCAAAAATGCAGAACGTGAAAACTGCGTTCTTAGTTAACCGTGGTATCGCAGATCTGACATCGTTTACCTCGAATCTTTACCAAGGCTCTATCTCGGCAACAGCACGATTAGATGCACGCAAGACGCCTGCGACTTACACGGCTAAGAAAAAGATTAAAGGCGTAAAAGTACAACCGTTACTGGTTGACGTAGCGAACAACGATACGCTGGAAGGTACCGGTAATATCGATGTTAACGTTAAAGGTAAGAGCTTGACGCCAACAGGAATCAAGAAGAACTTGGTAGGTACTATTGCGATTGACTTTGAAGATGGTGCGGTTAATGGCATCAACATCGCGCAACTGATTAGAGAAAACTACGCTAAGATCAAAGGCGAAAAAGTCGAAAGCAAAGATGAGTCTCAAAAGACAGATTTTAGTGCAATGAAAGCAACACTCAAGGTTGATAAAGGTTGGGTTTCAACGAACGACTTATCGGCACAGTCGCCTCTTTTACGCGTGACAGGTCAAGGTAAAGCAAACTTCATCAATGAAACGGTCGACTTCCTGGTTCGCACGTCAATTGTTGGTTCGCTTGAAGGCCAGGGTGGTAAGAGCATTGATGATCTCAAAGATGTGACGATTCCAATTAAGGTAACCGGCCAGTGGGCTGACCCGAAATTTGGGCTTGTTTTTGATGATGTGTTGAAACAGAAAGCTGAAAAAGAGATTGATCGCGGTATTAAGAAACTTGAAGAAAAATACGGTGACAAGATCAAAGATGAGAAAACTAGAGATGCAGTCAATGGTTTACTCAAAGGCTTGTTTAACTAATCGCCATTTTAAATAAATAGCATATAAATAGCGCCATTCCTTATTACGAGGAATGGCGCTTTTGTTTGGCTGCCGATAATACCCAAGAGAGATTCCCTATGAAGCTCGCCCCTCGCATTAGGGAATGACGATAGGTATTAGTGCCTTGTTCAAGGGCGTGACAGTCTAGTGGTCGTCATCCTCGAGAGGGAAGAATGACCGAGTCGGGGATCTCTGGTTGAATGCAATTACCAGTCAACGCCTTGCAGAGCTTTAACACCAGATTCAAAAGCGTGTTTAACGTTACGAACTTCAGACACGGTATCGGCCATGTCCGTTAAAGTTCGATGCGCTCCACGGCCTGTGATGATCACTGATTGCATTTTAGGGCGGTTATTCAGAGCTTCTACCACTTCATCCAATTCAATGTAGCCATAGCTCACCATGTACGTCAGCTCATCAAACAGAATTACATCAATCGACTCATCAGCTAGCATGCGTTGGCACTCTTTCCATACGCGCTGTGCGGCTTCAATATCTTTCGCCTTATTTTGAGTTTCCCAAGTAAAGCCTGTACCCATCACTTGGAACTCTACATCGAGTTTTTGAAGAACGTTCTTTTCACCGTTATCCCAGGTTCCCTTTACAAACTGAGCAACGGCACATTTCTTACCGTGACCGACTGCACGTGTAATCGTACCGAAACCTGATGTCGATTTCCCTTTCCCGTTGCCAGTAATAACCAATAACAGTCCTTTCACTTCTTGCGCTGCTGCAACACGTGCATCGACTTGCTCTTTTACTTTCTGCTGTCTTGCTTTGTGGCGTTGTTCTTTGTTGTCTTCGGTCGACATAACAAATCCTTTTAAGTTGTGATTACGCCTATCATAGCCTAACTTAACGATAGCAAAAACCATCGGAAGAACAGGTGATTATGGATGAAAAAGATACTCGTGGTTTGTATGGGGAATATTTGTCGTTCACCAACAGGTGAAGCGGTGCTGAGAAAGAAAGCTCAGCAGATGGATATTAATGTAACGGTCGACTCCGCTGGGACAATTGGCTTTCATCAAGGCAACGCGCCAGACTCACGTTCAAAATCAGCAGGAGAGAAGCGAGGCTACAGCTTTAAAGGGATTACTTCTCGTAAAGTGGTAGATAATGACTTCGAAGAGTTTGACCTGATACTTGCGGCAGACAAGGAGAATTTAGATGACTTAGTGAGCCAGTGTCCAGTTCACCTCCAATACAAGCTCGCGTTATTTTTGAGTTTTGGAGAGTCACAATATCAAGAAATTCCCGATCCTTATTATGGTGAGGGGAATGGCTTTGAATTAGTGTTGGATTTAATCGAAGAGTCGAGCGAAGCGATACTGCGTTCAATATAGTGTAGAGGCTGTGTTCTTGGTGGGCGATAAAGTATCAAGGTTCATCGATATAAAAAAGGCCGACATTGAATGTCGGCCTTTCTAAATCTAGCTTTAAGCTATGACTAAGCTTACTTAGACATTACTTTGTAGATTGGGTCTTCTGCAACGTTCGCTTCAACTAAGCTACCGGCTTTGTGCAGCATAGCAACACAGTCTTGGCTTAGGTGGCGAAGGTGAAGTGTTTTACCTAGTGCCGCGTAACGGTCAGCAATCGTGTCGATCGCTTCAATAGCAGAGTGGTCAGTAACGCGTGAGTTTGCGAAATCAACGATAACATCTTGTGGATCGTTGTATGAGTCAAACAACTCAAGGAAGTTAGCGGTTGAACCAAAGAAGATTGGACCGTTAACTTTGTACTCTTTAGAGCCTTCAGCGTTAACCGATGTGTCTGCGTAGATGTGCTTAGCATGTTGCCATGCAAACATTAGTGCAGAAGCAACAACACCCACACCAACTGCTACCGCAAGGTCTGTTAGTACTGTAACTACAGTTACAAGGACGATAACGAAGAAGTCTTGCTTAGGAACGCGACGTGCCAACTTGAAGGTTGCCCATTCAAACGTACCGATAACAACCATGAACATAACGCCCACAAGTGCTGCTAGAGGAATCATTTCAATCAGTGCAGAGCCGAACAGGATGAACATCAGTAGTGCAACTGCCGCTACGATACCTGAAAGACGACCACGACCACCTGAGTTTACGTTGATCATCGATTGACCGATCATCGCACAACCACCCATCGCGCCAAATACTGAACACGTCACGTTCGCCATACCTTGACCAACACATTCGCGGTTAGATTGGCCACGAGTGTTTGTCATTTCGTCTAGTACGGTTAGCGTTAGTAGTGATTCGATTAGACCAATCGCTGCAAGAATCACTGCGTAAGGCAGGATGATGTATAGCGTTTCTAGGCTAAACGGTACTGCTGGAATAGAGAATGTTGGTAGAGAGCCCGCTAGTGTTGCTGCTTCGTCACCAGACATAGTACGTAGGAAATCAACAACAGTGCGAGTTTCAAGATCAAGGCCTACAACCAAAGCTGTTACTGTAACAATAGCTACCAATGAAGAAGGTACTGCTGTAGTGAGCTTAGGTAGGAAGTAGATGATACCCATAGTGAGTGCGACTAGACCTAGCATTAGTGTCATTTGACCGCTTGGTAACCAAGTTAGCGCACCTGTTACGTCTGGTGCTTTAAATTGTCCAAGCTGCGCTAAGAAGATAACGATCGCTAAACCGTTCACGAAACCAATCATTACTGGGTGCGGAACGATACGGATGAATTTACCTAGCTTAAATACACCCGCTGCAATTTGCAGAAGGCCGGCTAGCATAACTGCCGCAAATAGGTATTGAACGCCATGGGTTGCTACTAGGCTAACCATTACAACAGCCATTGCGCCAGTTGCACCAGAAATCATACCTGGACGACCGCCGAAGACAGAAGTGATTAAACCTACGATGAATGCTGCGTAAAGACCAACCATTGGGTCAACGCCTGCAACAAAGGCGAATGCTACGGCTTCAGGTACTAGAGCTAAGGCTACGGTAAGACCTGAAAGCACATCATTTTTTACAGAGTGCTTTGAAAATTGTGGGAATTCGAACATGTTTGCTCAGCTATGCTTAAAATGGGTTTACCGACACGAGTGTATTGCGTAGCCAAACAGTGATGAAAAAGAGCGGCAATAGCTAAGTGTCGAAAATATAAGTGCGCGAATGCTACCCAAAAATGTGATTAAGTTCAAGGTTGAACCCTATTTTGAGTAATATATCTATTATAACTAATCGGAACTGTGGATATAAAAAAAGGGCGACTTATGAATAAGTCGCCCTTAGATAGTTCTCTGCAGATTACTCTGCGAAGCTCATTAGTATTGAGGTTTAGTCATGCCTGCGCCGGCTTTATTTGACGCTGCTTGGCTACCTGCACCTTTCGATACAAAACGCTCAGTACGGAATGGAGCCGCAACAACTTGAATCTCTTTGATCTCTTGAGGACCAGGAGCTTTAGTCATTGGTGAACCTGCTTGTTTTTTAGCAACAGCTGCCTTTGGTGCCGCTTTAGGAGCTTCTGCTTTTACAACAGGCGCTTCTTCAACTTTTGCACTTTCAGCTTTAGGTGCTTCAGCTTCAACAACTGGTGTTGTCTTTTCTACTGCAACAGGCGCTTCGACTTTCGTCGCTTCTACAATCACTGGAGCTTCAACTTTTTCAGTTTCAACAACCACTGGTGCTTCTTCAACGACTACAGGAGCTTCAACTACCGCAGGAGCTTCAGTTACCTGAGTTTCAACGACAGTTTCAGCTTCTTCACGGCGGATAATGACTTTACCCATCGCAAGTTCAGGACATGCAAAGCCGCCAGCCATAGCTGTGTTACTTTGTGGTGCCGTCTCTTGAGCTACGTTTTGCTCTTGTACAGCAACTTGAGTTTCAACTGCTACTTGAACTTCAGCCACTTCAGGTTTTGCCTGATTATGGTGAGGTTTTGGAATGAAGCGAGGCATCACTTTACCCATAGCCATCTCTGGAGAAGCTACACCACCTTTACGTAGGCGGAATGGGTTAGGACGACGATCACGACCGCGACGACGACGTTGACCACTTGCACGTAGGTGACGTGGAGAACGACGGTTGCGACGTTGCTTCGGCTCTTCCTGTTCTGTTTGTTCATCAGCGTTTGCTTGAGTTGCTTCTACTTGTTCCGCAACTTTTTGCTCTTGAGCTACTGATTGTTCTTTCGCAATAGACTGTTCTTTAGCAACAGCAGACTCATTTGACGAGTTTTCTGAAGCTTCAGCTTGTTGGTCTTTAATACGAACTTGTTTGTTCAGTTTACGACGCTGACGACGCTCTTTAATCTTAGCTGCTTTCGCTTCTGGCTTAGCCTTAGGCGCTTCTAGTTTATCAGCTTGAGCTTCTGCCGCTAGCTGTAGACCTTCTTCTGCTAATTTAGATGGTGCTAGCTCTTCGCGTTGCTTCTGCTCATCACGTGGCTTATTGCGACGGTCTTGCTTAGGCTTACGAGGCTGGCGATTTTGCTGTGGAGCAGTTTCTTTCTGCTCTTCAGGTTTCTCATCACGAACTGGTTTACGACGGCGTTTGTTGTCACGGTTTTCGTTACGATTGTCACCACGCTCACCACGTTGTTCACCACGGTCACCACGTTGGTTACGACGACGGTTATCGTTACGATCACGGCGTTGACGGTTGCCGTTGTTGCGATTGTTGCGATTGTTCTTAGGTTTCTCTTCTTGCTTCTCTTCTTCTTTTTTCTCTTCTTGAGTTGAAGAGCCAAATAAGAAGCTACCGATAGCTTTGAAGAAACGACCAACTAAACCTGGTTCTTGAGTCGCTGCTGATTCAGCTTTTTTCTCTTCTACAGCTTTAGGAGCTGGAGCAGGAGTCGGTGCTGATTGAGCAGGAGCTGCGAAGCCTTTAAGAGCTGGCTCTTCGATCTTCTTAGGACGAATAGTCTGTTCTGCAGGCTCTTTGCTTTCTGCTTCTTTTAGAGCTTCTAGCTTGGTAGGCAGCAAGTAAGACAGTAGGTCGAACTCTTCACCTTCACGAACACGGATAACCTCAAAGTGCGGTGTTTCCATATCAGAGTTAGGAACTACAGTGATCTTAACTTCTTGGTTCTTCTCGATGTGGTTTACTGAGCGACGTTTTTCGTTCAATAGGTAAGAAGCGATAGGAACAGGGACTACAGCAAGAACTTGCGCAGTGTTGTCTTTTAGAGCTTCTTCTTCGATCAGACGTAGAACAGATAGTGCTAGAGATTCGTTATCACGAACAACACCAGTACCTGTACAACGAGGACAAATGTGGTGGCTTGCTTCTGCTAGTGATGGACTCAAACGTTGACGAGACATCTCTAGAAGACCAAAGCGAGAAATACGACCAATCTGAACACGTGCGCGATCTAAACGAACGGCATCACGTAGACGATTTTCTACTTCGCGTTGGTGGCGAACCGGAGTCATATCGATAAAGTCGATAACAACAAGACCACCTAGGTCACGTAGACGTAATTGACGTGCAATTTCATCGGCTGCTTCTAGGTTAGTGTTAAGTGCTGTTTCTTCGATATCGCCGCCCTTTGTTGCACGAGCAGAGTTGATATCGATAGAAGTCAGAGCTTCTGTTGGGTCGATTACGATAGAACCACCAGATGGAAGACGAACTTCACGTTGGAAAGCAGATTCGATCTGGCTTTCAATCTGGTAATGGCTGAATAGTGGTACTTCACCATCGTATTTCTTAACGCGATTCATGAAATCTGGGCGTATTAATTGAATGTGCGCTTGTGCACGTTCAAAAATAGTATTGCTGTCGATTAGAATCTCGCCAATATCACGACGTAGATAGTCACGAATCGCACGAACGATAACGTTACTTTCTTGGTGAATAAGGAAAGGAGCTGCATTTGAATCAGAAGCTTGCTTGATAGCGCCCCAGTGATTCAATAGAACGTTCAAGTCCCACTCAAGCTCTTCTGCACTTTTGCCTACACCCGCTGTACGCACGATTAAGCCCATACCTTGAGGAAGCTCAAGAGTGCTTAATGCTGCTTTCAGTTGAGTGCGTTCATCACCTTCGATACGACGAGAAATACCGCCAGCGCGAGGGTTATTTGGCATAAGAACTAAGTAACTACCCGCCAAAGAGATGAAAGTTGTCAGTGCAGCGCCTTTGCTACCACGTTCTTCTTTCTCAACTTGTACGATTACTTCTTGTCCTTCTCTTAGCACTTCTTTAATGCTAGGACGGCCTTGGTATGTATAACCTTCAGGGAAGTATTCGCGGGCAATTTCTTTAAGAGGGAGGAAACCGTGACGTTCTGCGCCGTAATCAACAAATGCCGCTTCTAGGCTTGGTTCAATACGGGTAATACGTCCTTTGTAGATATTCGCTTTCTTTGATTCGTGACCTGGACTTTCGATATCTAGATCGAACAGTCGCTGGCCATCAACCAAAGCGACACGCAACTCTTCTTTTTGAGTTGCGTTAATTAACATTCTTTTCATTTAGAAATTCTCATTGTCTTTTCTTATTTTCATCATTGGTCTTATCGCTTTAGTTCGTTTCTCATGGTGCCAGATCCCATGGCTTTATCGGTGCAGCCTCCCGGCTGGAGAGGGATGCTCTGGGGCACGTCAGTCATCATAGGGAGTTAGCCTATGATCCGCGATGTGGCGGTGAATACTCAACATGAGTGTACGTGAGTAGAGCGATAAGGAACTCAGTTGACCGTGTCTTACGCCGATTGCAGCACTGTCTAATCTGAGTCATCTACTCATTTACTTGCTTATGAATGGTTAGCTGTTTAAATATTAGTCAATCCATTGATAGCAGCTGTGAACTATAGCAGTGGTCGGTAAACACAGCAATCTGCTTTGTCGTAATGCGGTAAAAAAAACAGTTTTTGTTTGGGTTTTGATAGCTCTAACTCACTGCCTATAAATAATTTATCAATTGATATTTTAATTTGCAGGAAGCTTGGTGCTTTTTTGTTCGAAGAATCAAAGAAATATAGAACTTCAATGCCCTTTTAGGGATAGAGTCGCAGGGATTTTAGATAAATAAGTTCAGAATAGGGTTAAGAAAATCTCAATTATCAAAAGTGACAGTGATACAATAACCCAATGAGCGAAATTAGAACCCAAGTCCAATTTGTCGACATTGACGAAGATATGGCTGGTCAGCGTATTGATAACTTCTTACGCAACCAATTAAAAAACATCCCGAAAAGCATGATTTACCGAATCGTGCGTAAAGGCGAAGTCCGCGTTAACAAGAAACGTATCAAGGCTGAGTACAAACTAAAAGCTGGCGACTTAGTACGTATCCCTCCCGTTACTATTGAAGAGAAAACGGAAGAGAACGTACCGAGTACGAAACTCAATAAGGTTTCGGAATTGGAACAGTGCATCATCTATGAAGATGATCACATGCTGATTCTCAATAAACCATCAGGTACTGCGGTTCATGGTGGCAGCGGCTTGAAGTTTGGCGCGATTGAAGCATTGCGTGCTCTTCGCCCTGATGCTCGTTTTCTTGAGTTAGTGCACCGTATTGATAGAGATACGTCTGGCATTTTGCTTGTTGCTAAGAAGCGCTCGGCGCTAAGACACCTTCAAGCACAGTTCCGTGAAAAAACGGTTCAAAAATACTATTTCGCTTTAGTGATGGGCGAATGGAAGAACAGCTGTAAAGTCGTCAACGCACCTTTGTTAAAAAATGAAGTGAATAGCATTGTTCGAGTGAACCCGAATGGTAAAGCTTCTGAAACCCGCTTTAAGGTTTTAGAGAAATTCCAAGAGGCGACGTTGATTCAAGCTAGCCCAATTACAGGCCGTACACACCAAATCCGTGTGCACGCTCAGTATACTGGTCATCCAATAGCTTGGGATGATCGTTACGGTGATCGTCGTTTCGATGCTTATACGGGTAAAGTAGGACTGAATCGTCTGTTCTTACATGCAGCCAACATCAAGTTTACCCACCCAGGTAGCGAAGAGAAGATGGATATCTCGGCGCCAATGGAAAGAAGGTTAGAGAAAGCCTTAACTGGTTTACGTAAGCTTTAAGAAGATACGAGATTTTTCGTGAATTGAGTATCAGATGCATCAAATGGAAAAGGTTGACGAATATCGTCAACCTTTTTTTGTTTTCATATGTTGCAGAAGCTCCCCAACTCGCTCGTTCCTCGCTCTTGAGGATGACGACTTTTTAAGGTCACGTTCTATATCATTAGCGGATTAGATAAAATTGCGCGTTCCGTCATTCCCTAGACTGACGAAGGAAGGAGTAGGGAATCTCCAACAGAGTGCTAAGTACCGCTTACAACACATTTCTTCCTTGTGCCTCAAGCATATCGACTAAATCGATCAGCGGTAAGCCGATCAGCGTGTTTGGGTCTTTACCTTCCATCTGTTTAAACAATGCAATACCTAACCCTTCGCACATAAAACTGCCCGCGCAGTAATAAGGCTGCTCTTTCTCAACATAAGAAATGATCTGTTGCTCAGTTAAATCGCGGAAATGCACAACAAAGGTGTCGAGACGCGTGTCAGCTTTACTGGTCTCGCTGTTCCATACCGTTATCCCAGTATAGAAAGTGATGCTCTTACCACTTTGACGAGACAACTGCTCAATCGCTTTTTCACGAGTATGAGGTTTGCCAATGATTTCTTCGTCAATCACACATACTTGATCGGAACCAATCACTAGGCTTGGTTGTTCGACAGCACAAGACTTGGCTTTGGTCTCAGCAAGACGCATTACCAATTGTTGAGGAGTCTCTTCTGGAAGTGGAGTTTCATCGCAGTCAGGCTTCGCTGTGACAAAGTCTAACTGTAATTTTTTGAGGATCTCTTGCCTAAATGGAGATGTAGAAGCTAAAACTAGTTGGTAATTTCTCATTTTAATTTACAATTCGTGTAAGCATTTAGTTCAGGATAACGTAACTTAGCCTGCTATTCATAATGCTCTGAACAGGAAAGGTAGGAAAGTACATTTTTTTTGCCATTTCCTTTGACTAAACACGATTTGGAAGATAAGATTCGCGCCCTATGCAAAAGGAAAAAATACCGCGTACAGTTGATCCGGCAAGAACGGCTCAAAAACGACTCGATATGGATGGTATCATTCAAGTCAGTCTTTTAAAGCGTTTAACCGAAACAACTGAAGGCGTAAAACGTGACGCGCAAGTCTCAATGTCATTTGGGCTTGATGAACAACGATTAGTCGTTATCTCTGGTAAAGCTAACGTCGAAGTCGATTTAGAGTGTCAACGTTGTAATGAGGTTTTCGCACATGAGTGCGATGTCCAATTTACTTATACTCCTGTTTACAGCGAGAAAAGTGAAGAGGAAGCACCGGAAGAGTACGATTTGGTAGATCTGAACGAGTACGGTGAGTTAGACCTGATTCAATTAGTTGAAGACGAGTTCATCCTTGGATTGCCACAAATAGCAATGCACGACGATGCGAAATGTAGCGTTAACTCAAATAACTTGGTGTTTGGTGAACTTCCTGAAGAAATTGAGGAAGATAAAAAGCCGAATCCATTTGATGTTTTAAAAAACTTAAAGAAGTAACTTATTAGTAAGTATCTTTAAGAATTTACATAGGAGTAGGGTCAATGGCCGTACAAAAGAGCAAGAAATCACGTTCAATGCGTGGCATGCGTCGTTCACACGATGCGCTAACTACAGCTGCACTTTCTGTAGACGCAACTTCAGGTGAAACTCACCTACGTCACAACGTGACTGCCGAAGGTTTCTACCGCGGCAAAAAGGTTATCAACAAGTAAGGTTGACCTTTGCAAAATCTAACCGTTGCGCTTGATGCAATGGGCGGGGACTTCGGTCCTCGTGTTACAGTGCCTGCCGCCGTGCAGGCACTGTCGTATTTCCCAGAGCTAAAAGTCATTCTAATAGGTGATCGAAACGCGATCACATCTCAATTATCTTCATTAGGTCGAATGCCTGATTCTCGTTTGAGTATCCAGCATTGTGATCGAGTCATTTCCAATTCTGAAAAACCTTCACTGGCCCTACGCAATAGTCAGGGTAGCTCTATGCGTGCTGCTATCGATCTGGTTGCCGAGTCACAAGCTGATGCTTGTGTGAGTGGTGGCAACACCGGCGCACTGATGGCGTTATCTCGTTTCCGACTCAAACTCCTTCCTGGTATTGATAGGCCTGCATTGGTTTCAGCTTTGCCTACCGCTTCTGGCAACCGTACATGGATGCTTGATTTAGGAGCGAACGTTTCTAGTGACGCGGATTCACTGTTTCAGTTTGCCGTAATGGGCAGTGCATTAGCAGAACAACATTTAGGTCGCGTGCCTAGTGTCGCTATCTTGAATATCGGCGCTGAAGAAATCAAAGGCAATGACCTTGTAAAACGATGCGCTGAAATGTTGTCGAATACTCAGTCTGTGAACTTCATAGGCTATATTGAAGGTAATCAATTACTTCAAGATG
Organism: Vibrio sp. 10N.286.49.C3; assembly: GCF_041469545.1. Taxonomy (NCBI): domain Bacteria; kingdom Pseudomonadati; phylum Pseudomonadota; class Gammaproteobacteria; order Vibrionales; family Vibrionaceae; genus Vibrio; species Vibrio sp. 10N.286.49.C3. The sequence continues at coordinate 58,145 of NZ_JBFRKT010000053.1, read as the reverse complement.
CTGCTGATGTCGTCGTATGTGATGGTTTTGTGGGCAATGTCTGCTTAAAAACGTGTGAAGGTACGGCTCAGCTCTTTATTGATAAGCTAAAAACGCGCATGATGGCTTCAACAATAAAGGGTTGGATCGCCAGAATGTTGTTTTCTGAGCTATTTACTGAATTAAAAACCTTGAACCCCGACCAGTATAACGGCGCAAGTTTGTTAGGATTGCGCGGCATTGTCATTAAAAGCCATGGAAGTGCTGATGTGTCTGCAGTCGTCAACGCGATTGGTGAGGCAGTACACGAGGTCAAACGACAAGTCCCCAGTCGCATTAGCGATCGTTTGGAAGCGGTTTTACTCGAGAGGCATTATTAGTCTTCATGTATAGCAAAATTTTAGGTACTGGCAGCTACTTGCCATCTCAGGTGCGTACTAACGCAGACTTAGAGAAAATGGTAGAGACTAGCGATGAGTGGATCGTTGCTAGAACAGGTATTAAAGAGCGTCGTATTTCAGCGGAAAACGAAACTGTTGCGGATATGGCGTTTTACGCTGCTGAGAATGCCATTGAAATGGCAGGTATCGACAAAGAAGATATTGATTTAATCATCGTTGCGACAACCAGCAGTAGCCACACATTTCCGTCTTCGGCATGTCAGGTACAAGGCAAGCTTGGTATCAAAGGCTGCCCTGCGTTTGATTTGGCTGCGGCGTGTTCTGGTTTTGTCTACGCACTGTCTGTTGCTGATCAACACATCAAGACTGGCATGTGTAAGAACGTTTTGGTAATCGGTGCGGATGCACTGTCAAAAACCTGTGATCCGACTGACCGCTCTACTATCATCTTATTTGGTGATGCTGCAGGTGCGGTGGTTGTTGGCGCAAGCGAAGAGCCAGGTATTTTGTCTACTCACATTTACTCTGATGGTAAATATGGTGAGCTTCTAAGCCTAGAAGTTCCAGAGCGTGGCGGTGATGCGGACAAATGGTTGCACATGGCGGGCAACGAAGTATTTAAAGTGGCGGTAACTCAGCTTTCTAAGCTAGTGAAAGACACATTAGCGGCGAACAATATGGATAAGTCAGAGCTTGATTGGTTAGTTCCACATCAAGCGAACTACCGTATTATCTCGGCAACCGCTAAAAAGCTGACGATGTCGCTTGATCAAGTTGTGATTACTCTTGATAAGCACGGCAATACGTCGGCAGCTACCGTACCAACGGCCCTTGATGAGGCTGTTCGCGACGGGCGAATTAAACGTGGTCAAACGCTTCTACTTGAAGCGTTTGGTGGCGGCTTCACTTGGGGTTCTGCGTTAGTTAAATTCTAACCCCAAGCGATAATCAACAAACAAGGCACATAACTTATGTGCCTTATTCAATTTTTTGCTTTGCTTAAAGGAAAATTACTATGAGCAAATTTGCTATCGTATTCCCAGGCCAAGGCTCTCAAGCTATCGGTATGCTTGCTGACCTAGGCGAACAGTATGATGTTGTTAAAAAGACATTTGCTGAAGCTTCAGAAGCACTTGGTTACGATCTATGGGCATTGGTTCAAGATGGTCCAGTAGAAAATCTAAATGAAACTTTCCGTACTCAACCGGCTCTACTAACAGCGTCTGTTGCAATCTGGCGTGTATGGCAAGAGCTTGGTCTAGAGCAACCTGCAAAACTAGCCGGCCACAGCCTAGGCGAATACTCTGCACTAGTGTGTGCGGGTGTTATCGACTTTAAAGAAGCTATCAAGCTAGTTGAGCTACGTGGTCAACTGATGCAAGAAGCGGTTCCTGCGGGTGTTGGTGCAATGTACGCAATCATCGGTCTAGATGATGAAGCTATTGCTACAGCGTGTGAAGAAGCGGCACAAGACGAAGTTGTGTCTCCAGTTAACTTCAATTCACCTGGCCAAGTTGTTATCGCGGGTAACAAAGCAGCAGTAGAGCGCGCTGGTGCACTATGTAAAGAAGCGGGCGCTAAACGTGCTCTTCCTTTACCAGTATCTGTGCCGTCTCACTGTGCCCTTATGAAGCCTGCAGCAGACAAGCTAGCGGTTGCTCTGGAAGCTCTAGAGTTCAACACGCCGGCACTGCCTGTTATCAATAACGTTGATGTTATTGCTGAAACAGACCCGGCAAAAATCAAAAGCGCACTTGTTCGCCAGCTGTACAGCCCAGTTCGTTGGACTGAAGGTGTACAAGCTATGAATGAGCAAGGCGTAGAGAAGCTACTAGAATTAGGCCCAGGTAAAGTTCTTACCGGTCTAACAAAACGAATCGTAAAAACTATGACAGCTGCTGCAGTTAATGACACTGCATCACTAGAAGCTGCTAAGTAAATAAACACTTAATAGAGAAGTTATGATGAATTTAGAAGGCAAAGTTGCACTAGTTACAGGCGCAAGCCGTGGTATCGGTCGTGCAATCGCTGAACTTTTAGTTGAGCGTGGTGCTAAAGTTATCGGTACTGCTACGTCTGAAGGCGGCGCTGCTGCAATCAGTGAGTACCTAGGTGAGAACGGTAAAGGTCTTGCTCTTAATGTAACGGATGTTGACTCAATTGCAGCTACACTGAAAACCATCAACGATGAATTCGGTGCGATTGACATTCTGGTTAACAACGCAGGTATCACTCGTGATAACCTACTTATGCGTATGAAAGACGATGAATGGAATGACATCATCGATACTAACCTAACGCCTATCTTCCGCATGTCTAAAGCTGTATTGCGTGGCATGATGAAGAAGCGTCAAGGACGTATCGTAAACGTTGGTTCTGTAGTCGGTACTATGGGTAACGCTGGTCAAGCTAACTACGCAGCTGCAAAAGCAGGCGTAATTGGTTTTACTAAATCAATGGCTCGTGAAGTTGCGTCTCGTGGTATTACAGTGAACACTGTAGCACCTGGTTTCATCGAAACTGACATGACTAAAGCGCTAAATGATGACCAACGTGCAGTAACTTTGGCGAATGTACCAGCAGGTCGACTAGGTGACCCTCGCGAAATCGCTGAAGCTGTGGTATTTTTGGCGTCACCTGCGGCAGCTTATATCACAGGTGAAACACTTCACGTCAATGGCGGTATGTACATGGTGTAAATTATGTGCAACATTTGTGCATGATTTAAGTCAAGATCATACGTAATTTCGGTTAAAATCGTGAAAATTGTGGTTTGACCAGAAAAGTTGACCTTGCAACTTTCAATAGATTGAATAAACTACGGAAAACATCGCATAAAGCGAACTCTGTAAAGGAAAAGAAAAAATGAGCAACCTCGAAGAACGCGTAAAGAAAATCATTGTTGAACAGCTAGGTGTAGACGAAGCTGAAGTTAAAAACGAAGCTTCTTTCGTTGATGACCTAGGTGCAGATTCTCTAGACACAGTTGAGCTAGTAATGGCTCTAGAAGAAGAATTCGACACTGAGATTCCAGATGACGAAGCTGAGAAAATTACTACTGTTCAAGCTGCTATCGATTACGTAACTAGCGCTCAGTAATAATCTCTCCCAGGCGGTCACCTCGACCGCCTGTGTTTTATCTAACTCATCTATCCTCATCTTAAATCACCTCAATCCCCGGAGTGTAATATCGTGTCCAAGCGTCGTGTAGTTGTCACTGGCATGGGTATGTTGTCGCCGGTAGGCAACACTGTAGAATCTTCTTGGAAAGCCCTGCTAGCTGGTCAAAGTGGTATCGTTAATATCGATCATTTTGACGCAACCAATTTCTCAACTCGTTTTGCAGGTCTAGTTAAAGACTTTAACTGCGAAGAGTATATGACTAAAAAAGATGCTCGTAAGATGGACTTGTTCATCCAGTACGGCGTCGCAGCAGGTATTCAAGCTTTAGATGATTCAGCCCTAACTATTACTGAAGAAAACGCTCCTCGTGTAGGCGTTGCTATCGGTTCTGGTATTGGTGGTCTTGGTTTGATCGAAGCCGGTCACAAGGCTCTAACTGAAAAAGGCCCTCGTAAAATCAGCCCGTTCTTCGTACCGTCGACGATCGTGAATATGATTGCGGGTCACATGTCTATCATGCGTGGCCTACGCGGTCCAAACATCGCGATCTCTACAGCATGTACGACTGGCCTACATAACATTGGCCACGCGGCTCGTATGATTGCATACGGCGATGCTGACGCAATGCTAGCGGGTGGTGCTGAAAAAGCATCGACACCACTAGGTATGGGCGGTTTTGGTGCGGCTAAAGCACTGTCTACTCGTAACGATGAGCCTCAAAAAGCTTCTCGTCCATGGGACAAAGGCCGTGACGGCTTCGTTCTTGGTGACGGTGCAGGCATGATGGTTCTTGAAGAGTATGAACATGCTAAAGCTCGTGGCGCTAAGATTTACTGTGAGCTAGTTGGCTTCGGTATGTCGGGTGACGCTTACCACATGACATCTCCAAGTGAAGATGGCTCTGGTGGTGCACTAGCAATGGAAGCGGCTATGCGTGATGCTGGCATTACTGGTGAACAAATCGGTTATGTTAATGCACACGGTACTTCGACTCCTGCAGGTGACGTAGCGGAAGTTAAGGGCATCAAGCGTGCTCTTGGCGAAGCAGGCAGCAAGCAAGTCTTGGTTTCTTCTACGAAATCAATGACAGGCCACCTTCTAGGTGCTGCAGGTTCTGCTGAAGCGATTATCACAGCGATGTCTCTAATTGATCAAATTGTTCCACCAACAATCAATTTAGATGATCCTGAAGAAGGCTTAGATATTGACTTAGTACCCCACACTGCGCGTAAAGTTAGCGGTATGGAATATGCTGCATGTAACTCATTCGGTTTCGGTGGTACAAACGGCTGTTTGATCTTCAAAAAGATTTAATCATCTTATATAAGAGTCAAACATCGTAGATAGTCATAATTAGAACTGTTTTTAAACGGCTCGATGCTTTAGCATTGAGCCGTTTCTTTTTATGGGGAAAAACATGTTTTGGGTTGATGGAGAAAGTCAGCAAACTGTCGATATCTTAGATCGCTCGTTTCAGTATGGAGACGGCTGTTTTACTACCATGCTTGTTCAAGATGGCCAGATTCAATATTTTCACGATCATCAGCGTCGTGTTGATGATTGTCTTAAAGCGTTACGCATTTCCGAACTTGATTGGAATACGGTTAACCTTTGGCTCGATAATGCACTTGAACATATCCAACACAATGCGCTTCCTGGTACAAAGAGCCTTAATGGTTCAACGAATCTTCAAGATAAAAACAAGCCTCATAATCAAAAAGCTGGGATAAAGCTACACGTTAGCCGTGGGGCCGGCGGTCGTGGCTACAGTACCAAGAATATCGCCAAGCCAACGATAACCATCAGTACATTTGATTTCCCTAGTCATTATTCAGCGTGGCAAGATTCTGGTGTAGAACTCGGTATCTGCCAACAAGCACTAGGTTTGAGCCCATTGCTCGCAGGTCATAAGCACAATAATCGTCTTGAGCAGATCTTGATGAAAGATGAAATGGATCAGGCCGATGAAGCTGATGGCGTGGTTCTGGATATATCAGGTAATGTGATTGAAACCACCATGGCTAATCTGTTTTGGCGCAAAGGTCAGATGATATATACACCTCAACTGACGCAAAGTGGTGTGGCGGGGGTTATGCGTAAGCAAGTGTTAACCGCGCTGAATCAAGCTGAACTTTCCGTTACAATTAGTGACTACTGCTTATCTCAACTCATGCAAGCTGATGAGATTTTCATGACCAACTCCATCTTAGGGGTTGCCCCAGTTACCCGTATTAGTGATACCCAATTCAACATTGGAACCGTTACTCGTAGCCTTCAAGGACAACTAAACTCGTGATCAAAAAGTTATTTATTTTTATTACCTTGTGCTTAATTGCAGCCGCTGCTGCTGGTTTTTATGTTTACAACCAAGCGCAAGATAACCTGAAACAAGTTATTCAATTAGAAAAACCGCAGGTGGTTACCGTTGCTTCAGGTAGCAGCTTTAACCGTGTTCTAGCACAGTTGATTAACGAGGGGCTTTTTGAGGCTTCTCCTTACGAGAAATTAATCCGTAAGTTACATCCTGAGCTTGTAGACGTAAAAGCGGGTACATTCCTGCTTGAACCCGGTTTAACCCTAGAGCAGACGCTACAAGTGCTTGTCGAAGGGAAAGAGCACCAATTTACCATTACCTTCGTAGAAGGCAGTCGTTTTGACGAGTGGCTTGTTCAGTTAAAAGACAACGAATTCATACAGCAGACGTTGAATGATGTCTCTGAAAAAGAAATCGCACAAAAGCTTGGTATCGAAAATGAAAAGCTAGAAGGCCTTTTCTTAGCGGAAACATACCACTACACCTATGGCACAACGGATTTAGATTTGTTGAAACGTGCCCACCGAGATCTGATGAACGTGGTCAATGATGAGTGGGAAAATAGAGCCGATAAACTGCCTCTTAAATCGCCTTATGAAGCGCTAATTCTTGCGTCTATCATCGAGAAAGAGACTGCTGTCGCTTCTGAGCGTGAGCGTGTGTCTTCTGTATTCGTTAACCGCTTGAACAAGCGTATGCGTCTGCAAACTGACCCAACGGTTATCTACGGCATGGGCGATAGCTACAAAGGCAATATTCGTAAGAAAGATCTACGCACACCAACGCCGTACAACACCTATACAATGAGCGGTTTACCGCCAACACCGATCGCGATGGCGGGTAAAGCGTCTATCAACGCGGCTCTGAATCCAGAGAAGAGCAACTACCTGTATTTTGTTGCGAGTGGAACGGGCGGTCACGTATTTTCAAAGAGTTTGACTGAGCATAACCGTGCAGTACGAGCTTACTTAAAGCAATTAAGAAAAAACAAATAAAGAAAGAATTATGAATCAGTCGAAATTTATCGTGGTTGAAGGCCTTGAAGGTGCTGGCAAAAGTACAGCAATCAATGCCATCGTTGAGACATTGAAAACAGCTGGTGTCGCTGACATCGTTAATACTCGTGAACCCGGTGGTACCGTGCTTGCCGAGAAGATGCGCTCGTTGGTCAAAGAAGAACACGAGGGCGAGAAGCTTCAAGACATGACTGAGTTGCTGCTGATGTACGCAGCGCGTGTTCAATTAGTAGAAAACGTCATCAAGCCCGCATTAGACAGCGGTAAATGGGTATTGGGTGATCGCCATGATATGTCTTCTCAAGCATACCAAGGTGGTGGTCGTCAGATCGCTCGTAGCACTATGGAATCATTGAAAGCAACCACGCTAGGCGGCTTTAAGCCAGATCTAACCCTATACTTGGATCTTGACCCTAGAGTCGGGCTTGAACGCGCTAGAGGCCGTGGTGAGCTTGATAGAATTGAAAAGATGGACATCTCATTTTTCGATCGCACGCGTGAGCGTTACTTAGAAATTGCAGGGCAAGACGATTCTGTACTCGTGATTAATGCACAGCAAGAGATTGAGCAAGTGGCTGCTGATATTAAAGTTGCGCTAGGTGCTTGGCTCGATAAACAGTAGGTAGTCATGGCTGAAGTTTATTCTTGGCTCACACCTGTATGGAGTGAGTGGAAAAAAAGTCTCGATGCAGAACGTTTTCCTAACTCTGTGATCGTTAATGCGCCTGAAGGGCTGGGCGTGGAAGCGCTGGTTAGTCAGCTCACGTCGGCACTGATGTGTGTTAACTACGAAAGTGAAGCATGCGGCTTTTGTCACAGCTGTGAATTAATGAAGTCGGGGAGTCACCCTGATTTCCATGTAATCGAACCTGAGAAAGAAGGTAAATCGATTACCGTTGACCAAGTGCGTGCGAGTAACCGCTGGGCTCAACAGTCGTCACAGTTGGGTGGCTTGCGTGTCATTTTGCTTAGTCCGGCTGAAGCGATGAATGAATCGGCGTCTAATGCGCTGTTGAAAACACTGGAAGAACCTGCGAGTAATTGTATTTTCATCCTTTCAACGCGCAACAGTAATCGCTTAATGCCAACTATTCTTAGCCGTTGCCAGCAATTTAATGTGGTGTGTCCACAATTGGATGCAGGATCGGCATGGTTAAATGGAGAAGTTGGTAAAACGGTTCCTCAGTACATACTGACATTGAACGACAACGCCCCCCTGAAAGCGAAAGCAATGTTTGATCAAGGTGGCGTCGAAGCTTCAACAAAAGCGCTCGATGGCTTTGTGAATGTGATAAAAGGCACTCAACCCGACATGCTGAAGTTCTCTACAGAGCTTAGCAAAGACCCTTTGATTCAACTTAGCTGGCTTTGGCATTTATTGTCAGATGTACAAAAGCTGCATTTTGGTTTAGCTAATCAGGCTATCATTCCGAGTGCGAAAGCACTGTGTGAGGTGATGTCTTATCAAAGTGCTTATACAGCGTCGAATAAACTGCTGATATTGATTGAGCAGTTAAAGCAACACCCTGGGCTCAATACGGAGCTACTCATAATGAATTGGCTGATAGCCACTTGCGAGGAAACATGTTCGTAGATTCCCATTGTCATTTAGACAAACTGGATTACCAAGATTTACACACCAGCGTAGAAGACGTGGTTAATAAGGCGAAAGCAGCAAACGTTGACCAACTGCTTTCTGTCGGTGTGACGCTGGATTCGTTTGAAAATATGCTTGAGATGATCTCGCCGTTTGATAACGTTAAGGCTTCGTGTGGCGTTCACCCTCTCGACGTAGAGAGCGACTTCTGTTTAGAAAGAATGCGTGAGTACGCGAGCAACCCTAAAGTGGTGGCGATTGGTGAAACTGGCCTAGATTATCATTACCAACCAGAGACTGCAGAGCTACAACAGATCAGGTTCAAGCAGCACGTTGAGTTGGCTGTTGAGCTTAATAAACCTTTGATCATCCACACGCGTAACGCGCGTGAAGATACGTTAGCTATTTTACGCGATGGCGGAGCAGAGAAGTGTGGTGGTGTGATTCACTGCTTTACTGAAGATCAAGCGTTCGCTGAAGCGGCAATGGAATTAGGTTTCTATATCTCGATCTCAGGTATTGTGACCTTTAAACAAGCCACAGAACTTAAAGACGTTGTGAAAAAACTACCTCTAGATAGGTTGCTGATCGAAACGGATTCGCCATATTTGGCGCCAATTCCATATCGTGGTAAAGAGAATCAGCCTGCATATGTAGTCGAAGTTGCGGCTTATATCGCCCAGTTAAAAGGGGTATCAATGAAAGAGGTTGCTGAACAAACGACCAAAAATTACCAAAAACTTTTTTTGCGATAGAAATCTAACTAAACAAACAAAAGGGAGCGAAAGCTCCCTTTTTGTGTTTTTGATCACCAAAAATGCGTTTTTTTTTAATGTTTACGGAATATGTTGAACTTGAGAGCGTGAATTACAACATTTGTAATTTTGTTACTAAAAATAACATTACCCTCTATTTTATTTACTCAGTAAAATAATAGGGATGGATTATAATTTATTTATTTTTCAGCTAGTTAGTGGCTTGTAAAGCATTGCATTTCTATATTTGACATGTGATCCAAGACGTGTTTTGAAACTAAATTTCGTAAGTGACTAGAAAGTTAGTTCCCCATCAATATATATTTAGCGGCAGAAAATATAATGCAATACATGGTTACATTTTCACTGGGTGCTAACATATAGGCTACGGGGGTGTGCCGTTAGGACCCATATAATTATTTTATCTTTATCAGGAGCATAAACATGTTTAAGAACCTTTTTGCTAGCCTGCAGAAAGTTGGTAAGTCTCTGATGCTACCAGTATCAGTTTTACCAGTTGCGGGTATTTTGCTAGGTGTCGGTGCAGCAGACCTTCCTTTCATTCCAGAAATCGTTTCAAACTTAATGGAACAAGCGGGTGGTTCAGTATTCGGTCAAATGGCACTACTGTTCGCAGTAGGCGTAGCACTTGGCTTTACTAATAACGACGGTGTAGCTGGTCTAGCTGCTATCGTTGGTTACGGCATCATGACTGCTACACTAGGCGTAATGGCTGGTGTAATGGGCGTTGATAAAATCGACACTGGTGTACTAGGTGGTATCCTAGTCGGTGGTGTTGCTGCTTGGGCATTCAACCGTTTCTTCCGTATTCAACTACCAGAGTACCTTGGCTTCTTCGCTGGTAAGCGTGCTGTGCCAATCATCACAGGTTTCTCTGCGATTGGTCTAGCAATCCTACTATCTGTAGTATGGCCACCAGTTGGCGGCGCTATCTCTGCGTTCTCTGATTGGGCTGCTCACCAAAACCCACAAGTGGCGTTTGGTATCTACGGTATCGTTGAGCGTTCTCTGATTCCATTTGGTCTTCACCACGTTTGGAACGTACCTTTCTTCTTCGAAGCTGGTACTTGTGTAAACGCTGCTGGCGAAACTCAAAACGGTGTTCTTACTTGTTACCTAGTTGCTGATGACGCATCTCGTGCAGCGGGCAATGGCTTCGGTCAGCTAGCTGGTGGTTACATGTTCAAGATGTTCGGTCTACCTGCTGCTGCAATCGCGATTGCACATTCAGCTAAACCTGAAAACCGCGCTAAAGTAATGGGCATCATGGCTTCTGCTGCGTTGACTTCATTCCTAACGGGTATCACTGAACCAATCGAATTCTCATTCCTATTCGTTGCTCCTGTACTGTACGCAATCCACGCTCTATTAGCTGGTTCAGCATACGTTCTTGCGAACACTCTAGGTTTTGTACACGGTACATCTTTCTCACACGGTCTAATCGACTTCCTAGTTCTATCTGGCAACGCGTCTAAGATGGGTCTAATGGTTGTATGTGGTGTTGCTTACGCTGCAATTTACTACATCGTATTCCGCACTGTGATTAAAGCACTTGACCTTAAAACTCCGGGCCGTGAAGACGAATCTGAAGAAGAAGTAGTTGCTACAGGTTCTGAACTTGCTGGTGAGCTAGTTGCTGCATTCGGTGGTAAAGCGAACATCACTGGTCTTGACGCTTGTATTACTCGTCTACGTGTTGCAGTAGCTGATACCGCTCTTGTTGACCAAGACAAACTGAAGAAACTAGGCGCTGCAGGTGTTGTTGTAGTTGCTGGTGGCGTACAAGCTATCTTCGGTACTAAGTCTGACAACCTTAAGACAGACATGGATGAGTGGATCCGTAACAACGGTTAATTCGCTGATTCAATAAATTGAAAGGAGGCCTTACGGCCTCCTTTTTTGTTTCCTGCAATATGCAAAATATCCTCACGTTTAATACCAATCGTAGTAAATAACTGGTCATCCTAGCTTGTTAAAAACCTCGATAACTTCGTTAGAATTTTTGATTGTAGAACAACTACTTATCAAAAAATTATGCCTTGTTCTCAAGGTTTTTTCCTGCGCTATTCCTGAACACTTACTTACTGTGATTGGTATAAGCTCTTCTTACTCAACTAGCTCTACTCAACTCTATGTGTTGAAGGCCAATACCGAACCTTGAGCGCCAGTTCGCTTTTACCTAGCGATGACACCTCTCTTTGTGAACCCAGTACACTACCATTTTTAAAAACAGTCTGAGAATATTATGAAACATCGTTATTTGGTCGGCCTTATGTGCTGCAGCGGAGCCGCGTTTGTGCATGCTTCTGAAGCACCAGATTTGGAAGTTGGATTAGCCATTGACCAAGACCTGAGTGTCGTTGTCGAATTTGATCAGAAATACCGTGCCACGATTGGCAACGACGGTGCTGCATTTGACTATATTTTGAAGCGTGGTCAGTTTGAGACTGAAGCTCCGTTGAGTTGGTATGTCGGTGCAGGTGCTTGGGCTGAGTGGAATGATGATTTTGGCTTACGTTTGCCTTTAGGTGTTAAAGTGAACTTCTACGAAGGTTGGAATGCGTACGCGCAAGTTCACCCTGAGCTCGACATGTATAAAGGTGTTGAATTACAAGTGGGTGGTGCACTGGGTATCACCTACAAATTCTAGGTGATGAGACAAAAAATGCCAGCTTAGTAGCTGGCATTTTTGAATGGTTTAAATAAGGTTATTTCTGTTTGTCCATTGCACGCTTTATGCAAATTGCAGCACCACCCCAAGTGATACCAAGACCAAGAACCATCATAATAATCGCACTCGTTGTCATGATTATGCTTCCTTCTTACTTGTCATATTTATGATAATGCCAATCGCTAGTAATCCTGCGATCATTGCCCAACCAAGAGTCAGGTCGTAGCCACCGTAACCGTCTGTAAACAATGCGCTTAGTTTTGTTGCAAGAATGATTGCAAGCATAACTGGAGTGACGAAGCGTAAACATACGTTAAACCATACGCCAATAGAGAAATCTGAAATCTCATTGACGTACGCACGTACATCGCTAACTTTGTTTAGTAACCATGCCATTAGAAGGATTTCAATGAATCCGCCTACCATGATGCCGACGTTGTTAGCGAAGTGATCGACTAGGTCTAGTAGAAGTAGGCCGCCGTTAGTTGCAAATGCCATAGACACCACAACACCAACGCCAATAACAATACTTGCTGCTTTTTTACGGCTCCAGTTCAGCTTGTCCATAATTGCAGATGTTACTGCTTCCATAATTGAGATATGAGAGCTTAAACCAGCCACAACAAGTGCAAAGAAGAATAGTGGACCCAGAATATACGGTGCTGGAAGTAAATTAATCGCAGCAGGTAGCGTAACAAACGCAAGGCCAACGCCTGCTGATACAACTTCAGTTAATGGTTTACCTTGTTCTTGAGCCATGTAGCCAAGAACAGAGAAAATCATAATACCCGCAAGAATTGAGAAACCACAGTTGATAAGAACCGTCATGAACGCGTTGTTCGTGATATCTGATTTTTCAGGCAGGTAGCTTGAGTAAGCCAGCATGATCGCAAAACCGATACTTAGCGTGAAGAAGATTTGTCCATAAGCAGCAGCCCATACTTTTACGTCCCAGATCTTGCTGAAATCAGGTTCGAACATGTAGTTCACACCATCTAGAGCACCAGGAAGGAAAACCATGCGTCCGATAAGCAAAATCACCATTATGAACAACACTGGCATCATTACTTTAGAAGCACGTTCGATACCAGCTTTAACACCACCCACGATAGCTGCATAAGTGATTGCCCAAGCGAGTAACATTGCGCCAGCGATGCCCCATTGGATGCTACCTAGGTTCGTCGGTGAGTTATCACCTAGAGCTAGATATTCACTGAAGAAGAATGCGTTAGTGTCTGTTCCCCAGCTTTGATTGAATGACATACCGAAGTATGAAATTGCCCAACCGATAACGGCAACATAGTAGACCGCGATGACAGCCGCTACACCCACTTGGAACCAGCCAAGCCACTCAAATTTTGAGTTGATGCGCGCTAAGGTTGCAGGTGCAGAGCCACGATATTTTTGACCCATACTGAACTCTAGGATCATAAATGGGATACCAGCCGTAAGCATGGCAAATAGATATGGAATGAAAAAAGCACCGCCGCCATTTTCATAAGCCATATATGGAAAACGCCAAATGTTTCCTAAACCAATAGCAGATCCTACTGCGGCAAGGATAAATCCTGCTCGGGATCCCCACTGTTCTCGCTTCATATTTAACTCCTTTACAACTTCCCTGAGGTATGAAGCTTCTCGTCACGCTGTGCTTGGTAAGGAGATGATAGTTAAAACAGGCAAACGGTTTGACTGTTTACTTTATCTTCCGTGATCAAGCAAAAGTTTAGATTATTATGTTGTTAGCGATTGGAGGACTCAGCGGATAATTCTTAATTGTTTGATGTGTGTTTGCATAACCTGAAATATTCAGCTGATGCGTGCTAATGAGCCTACCTAGTTAGAATGGTTAAAGCAATAGATTAGGTATGTTTAATAACTGTGGTCTTATGGTCTTTAAGATGTTAAATGATGGTTATTTTAGAGGTATGAATTGGTTTGGGGTTTTCTGATTGGTTTATGTGTCTAATTTTTTCTGTTTTATTAGGTTATATGACTTTATTTAAAAGTAGAGCGTATGACTGAAATTCATACACTCTATAGTTGAACTGACCAACTATTCGGAGGTTCTATTGGTATGAGATGGTCATCGATACTTAGAAAGTAAAACTCAGTCCGACATTGGCTTGGAATTGGTTCATCCAGTCGGTATCAAAGCGGATGATGCACTCTTGCCCGTTACTTGGGATGTTACAAACACCGGAGGTGTCGTTATCGACAACGGTACCTAACCAACGTAGTTGTGTGTTTAACGCTAATCGGTCACTAAATTTGTACTCTAAACCACCAAAGATAGAGGTTGAGAACCCATACTTATCTTTTGCCCAGTCTACATCGACGTAAGAAGCACCAAGGCCTAACCCCAAATAACCAGACAACACAGAAGAAGCTGGGTAGTAAATGCTACTTTGAAAGTGCAGGTATTGGATGGAGGAGCTTAGGTTGAGCGTTTCTAATTCAGAGCTTTGATTAGAATAGAAAAAGCCGATGCGTCCTTTTTCAAATGGCGTTTCAATCGCAAAGGTGTAGTTTTCAGACCCTTTCATATCATAGGTTTTACCGTCCTGGTCTTCGACACTGCCACCGCCTGTATAGCCCACCATCGGAGTAATGATGATCTCCGGCGAGGCATGTACGCTCGAAACGGAGATAAGCGTAATCAGTGCCATTATATTTGCTTTGTTATTCATGAGTATATCCTTATCCATACACTTACTAATTGTGATGGTTACATCAATATTGTGCGACTAATTTCGACGATTCTTGAAGATACTTCACACACCTGATAGTACTTAAATAGAGACTCGACAAATTAATAATAAGACAGAGGTGTCTATGGACCATAATCTGAAAAATGCCCTACAAATAACGGTTGTCATCTACGCAATCATTCTCTCATTTGGCTTTATTGCAATTGGTAGTTAATACCATCTATTGCGAGGCTGGGTTTTTATACTCAGGGAATAATGAATAGTGGGATTATAACCAATATTGATACAGCAATAGACTTAGATTATTACGCTAAGTTTATTGCTGGAAAAACAGCACTGGTCGCCCAAGGTGGCGGACAGAGAAGTATTTTTACTTCTGGAGTGCTGGATGCCTTTCTTCTTTCAAATTTTGATCCCTTCGACGAGTTTTTTGGTACCTCTGCAGGTGCTCTTAATTTGTGTGCTTATCTGTGCCGCGATAAAGGCCTTGGCCGTTCTTTCCTTCTCGACCTCACAACATCACCTGAATTCTTCAATCTCTTTTCTTATATACGACACAGAAAGAACCTTGGATTAGAATGGGCCTTAGAACAAATCATGGCTTACCCATATAAGCTTGATTTGGATTTAGGACGACAAACGCTAGGCGATCGCCATTTCTATGCAGCCGTCACGGATTCTAAAGACTTACGAGATCACTACTTTCCAGTATTGGGTGAAGATTGGTACAAAGTGATGATTGCAACCTGTGCGATTCCTCGCTTATACAATGATGAAATCTTTATTGGCGACAATGCTTATGTGGATGGTGGTGTATCAGCTTGCATCCCAGTTCAAGAAGCGTGGCGTAGACAAGCCCGTTCCATTGTTGTGATCCGAACTGAGCCTACGCTAGAGGAAGAGGTCGAGGTTCAAGCTAACAGTACGCGATTAAAAACACCCAAACCGATATCAGCCGAAGAACTGGAATGGTTCCGCGAATCTTTTGACAGTGTTCAAGGTCATTGGCAACAAAAAGTGGAGCAGTGGAAAACCGATTGGAGCTCGTTCTTTCAACAACAAATTCTCAGCTCAAAAGAACAGAAGCGCGACAGATCACATTTGGATTTACTGAATGGTGGTCGATGGTTATTCGGGGCGGATGACATCTATAGATTAAGTCATTTAATTGGTGATAAGTTTGATTCCGGCTTAGCAGATATGCTGATGGTGCATTACCAAACTTACTCATTGACTCAGGATTTTTTGAACTCCCCACCAGACGATGCTTTTGTAGTGCAAATTGCCCCGAGTAAGCCGCTGAAATCCAATTCATTAATGAGTAATAAAGAAGATTTACTGCACGATTATGAATTGGGTTTAGAAGCCGGTTACCGATTTGTTGAAACTTATACCTCTACGAAAAATGCCCGCAGTTCACACATGCCACAGTTGGCAACCATTGCTGCTGAGAAGTAATGCTTGAGGTTGATTAATAATATTTGAAGTTGATGAGTTAGCATGCTGTGAGCTGAACGTGCTGTTTAAACTGATCGTTAGTGAGTCGTGTTCTGAAATGAAAAGGGTTATTGAACTTGGTTCGATAACCCTTTTTTGTCATGAGATTAGGCAAATCGTTTCGCCTTACGGGCAAACATTAGGTGACAGGCAAGATTCTCATACAGTTGGTTGATCCCGCCACATCCATAATGTCGCCTTGAGTGACGATAACGAGATCGCCAAACTTAAGATGCTCTTGCTCTTTTAGGCAGGTGAGCGTAGATAGGGCAATGTCAAAACTGTCTTTGGCTTCTGTCTCGAAGTAGATAGGTGTTACACCTCGGTACAAGGTACAGCGATTAAGTGTTCCTTCGTTACGAGATAGTGCGTAGATAGGCATATCTGCACTTAGACGAGACATCATCAGTGCAGTACGGCCTGATTCAGTGAGAGTGACTACGCCTTTAATGCCTTCCATATGGTTTGCCGAGTAGATAGTCGCCATCGAAACGGTTTCTTCGGCGGTCACAAACGTGCGGTCAATTCGGTAATTGGATTGGTTGTTAATCCCCGCCATTTTCTCAGCACCAATACACACTTCAGCCATCGATTTTACGGTTTCGACCGGGTAATCACCTGCAGCTGTTTCACCTGAAAGCATGACCGCATCTGTTCCATCAAGTACCGCATTGGCAACGTCCATGACTTCGGCACGGGTTGGCATTGGCGCTGAAATCATCGATTCCATCATTTGGGTTGCGGTGATCACCGTTCGGTTAAGCGCTCTAGCACGGCGTATAAGCTGCTTTTGTACTCCGACCAATTCAGGATCGCCAATTTCGACTCCGAGGTCACCACGAGCCACCATGACCACATCTGAGGCCATTATGATGTCATCCATGTTCTCAACAGTGGCTACCGTCTCTGCTCGCTCTACTTTTGCTACAAGGTGAGCTTCTAAACCTGCTTCACGTGCGAGCTGACGAGCGTAGTGCATGTCTTCGCCGTTGCGTGGGAAAGACACCGCGAGGTAATCCACTTTGATTTGTGCGGCGGTGACGATGTCGCGTTTGTCTTTTTCTGTCAGCGCTTCTGCTGACAAGCCGCCGCCTTTTTTGTTTATGCCTTTATTATTCGAGAGAGGGCCGCCAATGATGACTTCGGTATGAACGCGACAACCTTCCACTTCGGTTACTTTTAGCTGTACACGACCATCGTCTAGCAACAGGATGTCGTTAGCTGAAACGTCGTTAGGTAATTCTTTATAATCAAGACCGACCGCTTGTTGGTTGCCTTCGCCTAAACCAAGGCTACTGTCGAGAGTAAATTGGTCACCAACGGCAAGTTGGATTTTGCCATCTTTGAATGTTGACACTCGAATCTTGGGACCTTGTAAGTCACCGAGAATAGCGATCTGAGTACCAAGTTTTTTGGCTATTGCGCGGACATTTTCTGCACGTTGTATATGGTCGTCGCTAGTGCCGTGAGAGAAGTTCATACGGACGACATTGGCACCGGCTTTGATGATCTCTTCAAGCACGTTACCTTTATCAGTAGAAGGGCCTAGCGTTGTGACGATTTTCGTTTTTCTTAATTCGGCTGTCATGAATACTCCTAGAGTGAGGCCAAGTAATCTTTTAAAAGACTGAATTAAGTATATGCATTAATTGATTATTTATTGGGAGCTAGAAGGATATTTCTTTATTTGTATCTAATTATTGAATTCAGGGCTCAATAACGATGTTTCATTGAGAAAATTAAGTCTCAATTTATCGATGTAGGTACTAATTTTTCTCGAACTATTTGACTAGATACACAAAGATTCATGTATATACGTGATACGGGTCACGGCGATATACCAAGTGACTTCACAATTACTTCGCAAAGTAAAAAAATTACCGCGTTGATGATTTCTGGAGCGTAAAATGTACATGGCTCAACCGGGCCATATTGATCATATCAAACAGGTCAATGCTGGTCGTGTATATAAACTAATTGACCTTAAAGGTCCTATTTCTCGTATCGATCTGTCCAAGCAAAGTGAGTTGGCCCCGGCGAGTATTACTAAAATTACCCGTGAACTCATTGAAGCTCACCTTATTCACGAAACGACGGTTCAAGAAGCCACGACTCGTGGGCGTCCTGCTGTCGGTCTGCAAACCAATAACGAAGGTTGGCAGTTTCTGTCGATGCGTCTTGGTCGTGGATACTTGACGATCGCGCTTCATGAATTGGGCGGCGATGTACTTATCGATACCAAGATTGATATTCATGAACGTGACCAAGACGATGTACTTGCGCGTCTTCTACATGAAATTGATGAGTTTTTCCAAACTTATGCCGAGCAACTCGATAGGGTAACAAGTATTGCGGTTACGCTACCGGGGCTTGTGAATTCTGAGCAGGGAATTGTGTTGCAGATGCCACACTATAACGTTAAAAACTTAGCGTTGGGTCCTGAGATCTACAAAGAAACAGGTCTACCTGTCTTTATTGCCAATGATACCCGAGCGTGGGCATTGGCAGAGAAGCTGTTTGGTCACTCTCAAGATAACGATAATTCCGTTCTTATCTCGATTCACCACGGTGTAGGCGCTGGGATCATTCTCGACGGTCGAGTATTGCAAGGTCGCCACGGTAACATCGGTGAGCTGGGTCATATTCAGATCGATAAACAAGGCAAGCTTTGTCATTGTGGTAATCATGGCTGTTTAGAAACGGTTGCGAGTTCACAGGCTCTCCGTGAGCAAGTCAAAGAAAGACTGGCTAATGGCGAGGCATCATCACTAACGGCGTTTGAAGATGTCACAATTGAACAGATCTGCGCTGCTGCTGCTGATGGTGATCCACTGGCTGTTGAAGTGATTGAACAGTTAGGTCGTTATTTAGGTGCCGCGATAGCGATTGTGATCAACCTTTTCAATCCTGAGAAAATCTTGATAGGTGGTGTTATCAATCAGGCTAAAAGCGTGTTGTATCCTGCGATTCAAAAGTGTATCGAAGAGCAGAGTTTATCGGTTTACCATCAAGATTTAGAACTGGTGGAATCTCGATTCTATAAACAAGCCACCATGCCAGGTGCTGCGCTTGTTAAACAAGCTTTATATGATGGCCAATTGTTAATGAAAGTGATTGAAGGCTAACCCTTTTTTTATCGTTTTTAGCCTTCCTTTAACCCTTTCCATGCACTTAAACTATGTATAACAGCATTTGTTGTACTTAGTTTAAGCATCTGTGTATTTGCGCTTTGCTTTAACCTATCGAATTAGGCTATTGTAGCCACAGTTATTATTTGTCACTAAGGTGTTGTATGTCTGGCGTTTTAAATTCTGTTGATCAGAGAACTAAACTCGTCGGTGAAAACCGTCTGGAACTCTTGTTATTTAGCTTAAATAGTCGCCAACTATTTGCGATTAACGTATTTAAAGTGAAAGAAGTCTTAAAAGTGCCTGTACTCACTCGCTTGCCAGGCTCTCACCATCATATTACGGGTGTTGCTTCTTTACGTGGTGAATCTGTACCTGTGATTGACTTACGGAGTGCGATTGGTTTCCCACCATCACGTGATGAGACTCAAGAAAACAACTTGATCATTACCGAATACAACCGAACCGTACAAGGCTTCTTGGTTGGACAAGTTCGCAATATCGTGAATACGACATGGACAGAAATCCAACCGCCACCAAAGACTACGGGTCGAGCAAACTATTTAACTGCTATCACGCATATCCAAGAAGAAGAGCAGCACAAAATCGTTGAGATCATCGATGTTGAAAAGGTGTTAGCGGAGATCATCGACTACGATGTGTCGATTTCTGACGGTGTTCTAGATCAGCAGTTAGCGAATGAAATGGTTGGCCGTAATGTGCTTATCGTGGATGACTCTTCAACAGCACGCAACCAGATCAAAGGCACCTTGTCGCAACTTGGTTTGAACATTATCGAATGTTGTGACGGCTTAGAAGCACTGACTTTACTTAAGAAGTGGTGTGATGAAGGCAAAGACATCAATCAAGAAATACTGTTGATGATCACCGATGCCGAAATGCCAGAAATGGATGGCTACAAACTGACTCATGAAGTTCGAACTGATCCTCGAATGCATGACTTGTTTATTACGCTAAATACTTCATTAAGTGGTAGTTTCAATGAAGCCATGGTTGAGAAAGTAGGGTGTAATCGCTTTATTTCTAAATTCCAACCAGACCTCTTAGTTGAAGTAACTCAAGAGCGAATGCGTCAGATTTTGTAATTAATGCAGCTGTACGGTTTGTTTCGAATGACCTTGGCGAAAACGTTTGCTAGTATTTGATACAGCATGTTTTTTAACAAAATATGCTCAACTACTAACGTAACTTTTCATGCACAATCTAAGGTAGTTCCTCTGAATGATATGGTTAACGTCTAAAGTCGTCATGACTTTGAGCTTATTACTGTATAGGGAATTTAAGAAAAGACGTACGGAAGCGGACGTTGAGGTATAACTCAACAACTTGAATTTAAGGGAAGCGGATGCTTCTCTTTTTCGTTTCTAGCGTTTCTAGCGTTTCTTGGAGGGCAACTTGATTCGTTAATGAAAATCTCGGGATTTGGTGTTCAAACCAATAATGTCATCGGTAATATCGATGAGTTTACCCGCTATAACATGCACAACTTCGCCTTCCTTTTCTAATATTCCTTGTACTTTTAACGCTTTGGCTGTCAGATAAGCTTGCTGTTGAGCGCGCGCGGTTGCTCCCCATACCACGACATTAATATTGCCCGTGTTATCTTCTAATGTAACAAAGGTAACACCTGCCGCGGTTCCGGGAGCTTGTTTTCCTGTGACTAATCCAACAACCGTGACCATAGATTTGTGTCTTTGCTGTATTAAATCCTTCATGTGTGTGAATCGACCTAATCGTCCCGCTTCTTCTAGCAAAGTGATTGGGTGT
The DNA here is from genome assembly GCF_041469545.1 of Vibrio sp. 10N.286.49.C3. Lineage (NCBI taxonomy): Bacteria > Pseudomonadati > Pseudomonadota > Gammaproteobacteria > Vibrionales > Vibrionaceae > Vibrio > Vibrio sp. 10N.286.49.C3. The sequence goes on along the minus strand of NZ_JBFRKT010000053.1, from coordinate 37,144 downwards.
TTGTTCAATGAAATTCCGACACTGGTGAAGTCTTCGAGTAGATCTTGCATCTCATTGGGTTTGTGCAGTGCATGTTCGTCATGTCCATCCCCAACATCGTCATAGACTTGGCTAAACAGAGGTAAATCAGAAGCGGAGTCCATGATTGTCCAGCGAGTCTGGAAGCGGTCTCCCGATACGTTATGTAGCGCATTGGCCGATGCCAGTAGCTCGATATCTTTCTTATTCATCGATAACTGTTTCACCTGGCTAGGGTGGCGATAACCGGATTGTGGACGATTGGCGAGCACGCTTTGAATCCCATGTTCGCTGAATCCTTTGATTTGTCGCAGCCCTAAGCGAATCGCTAAACCATTCTGATGAGCGATGACAGTGTGGTTGTCTTGTGAGGCGTTCACACATACCGGAAGAACTACCACATTGTGTCGTTGTGCGTCTTGTACCAACTGTGATGGGCTATAAAACCCCATAGGTTGGCTATTGAGCAAGGAAGCATAGAAGCATTCTGGGTAGTAGCATTTCAACCAAGCGGAGCAATAGGCTAGCACCGCAAACGAAGCAGAATGGCTTTCTGGAAAACCGTATTCGCCAAAGCCGCATATCTGTTTAAAGATCTGCTCAGCAAACTCTGTCTCATAGCCGCGTTTTTGCATTCCTTCGATGAGCTTATTTTTAAACTTAAAGACGTTGCCATTTTTCTTCCAAGCAGCCATGGCGCGTCTGAGCTGATCCGCCTCTCCACCTGTGAATCCTGCAGCCACCATCGCGAGTTTAATCACTTGCTCTTGGAATATCGGTACACCCAAGGTGCGCGACAGTACCGACTCCACGTCTTTAGATGGATAACTGATTGGCTCAATACCATCTCGACGCTTTAAGAATGGGTGAACCATATCGCCTTGAATAGGCCCAGGACGTACGATAGCAATTTGAATCACCAAGTCGTAATAAGTCCTTGGTTTGAGCCTTGGCAGCATGCTCATTTGCGCACGTGACTCTATTTGGAAGATCCCGACGGTGTCTGCTCGCTGTATCATGCCGTAAACCTGAGGATCATCCTTAAGACGAGTGATCTCAGCGATAGACAGGGAACGTCCATATAAGTGTTTGATAAGGTCAAAACATTTACGAATCGCAGAGAGCATACCCAGAGCAAGCACATCGACTTTAAGCAGTCCCAAGGTTTCTAGATCATCCTTATCCCATTGAATTATGGTTCGTTCGTGCATCGCGGCATTCTCGACGGGAACCAGTTCATACAAAGGCCCTGAAGATATGACAAAGCCACCAACGTGTTGAGATAGGTGACGTGGAAAGCCGATGATCTCATTCACCAAGTGGATAAATTGTTGCCCCTTCAAAGAATCAGGTTGCAGTCCCAATTGAGTTAACTGAGCCTGCCAACCTAGGCTTTTGTCCCTACGGTTGGTGTTCTTGATGAAGTAGTCGAGCTGGGTTTCTTGTAGCCCTAATGCTTTACCGACATCTCTTACCGCACTTTTAAAGCGATAAGAAATGACCGTTGCGGCAAGCGCAGCGCGTTCTCTACCGTATTTTTGATAGATGTATTGGATGACTTCTTCACGTCGTTCGTGTTCAAAATCGACATCAATATCGGGCGGCTCATCGCGCTCTTTACTGATGAAACGTTCAAATAGCACTGAGATCTGCCTTGGATCGACAGAGGTGATTTCTAAGCAGTAACAGACCACGGAATTAGCCGCTGAACCTCGACCTTGGTAAAGAATTCCTTGGCTTTTGGCAAACATGACGATGTCGTGGATGGTGAGAAAAAAGAAAGGGTAGTCAAGCTCGTCAATTAGCCCCAACTCTTTCTCTATGATTTGTTGAATGTTGTTAGGCACGCCTTGCGGGAAGCGAGCTCGTTTTCCTTTCTCGACTAACATGCGTAGATAACTCATGGGTGTCTCACCTTGAGGAATCAGCTCGCTTGGGTATTCGTAGCGCAAGCTGTCTAAATCAAATTCGCATAGTCCAGAGATTCGGTTGCTTTCTTCTAGCCATTCAGCTTTGAATATATGAGAGATCTTATTGATGCTGCGTAAACAGCGCTCGGCATTGGCGAGTAAGTGACTGCCCACTTCGGTAATGGATTGTTGGTACTTTATTGCAGTGAGTGAGTGCTGTAAGGGTAAGCGGTTCGCGTTGTGCATCAGCACGCCACCACACGCTGTTATCGGCAGTTGGTGATGTTGTGACAGCTCAACGCAGTAATCTGTGTATTGCTGGTCGGTTTGCTTTAGGTGTCGTTGTAAGCCGATCCAAAGCCGACCTGAATGGTGCTGGGAGAGCCATTGCCCCCAGTGCGCGTCTTCATTTTTCTGTTGAGGAAACCAAAGAATGAAGCAGTGTTTAGCCGACATGATATCCCACTCAGAGAGCTGATAATGTCCTTTGCTACTACGACGTCTCGCGTTGGTAATAATACGACACAGCTCGGCATAGGCCTCTCTATTTGGGCATAGCAAAACCACTTGGCACTCTTCATTTAACCAAAACATGCTCCCGACAATTTGCTTGAGCGACAGTTTATGTTGCTTGATTGCTGAGTGAACCTTAACGATGCCCGCGACTGAGCACTCATCAGTAACTGCGAGTGCTTTGTAACGTAAGAAGTCGGCCTGTAAAACCAACTCTTCCGCGTGCGAAGCTCCCTCAAGGAAGGAGTAATTACTTTGACAGAAAAGCTCTGAGTATTGCTGAGACATAACGTAATCTCACTTAACCATTGCGAGTGAACATGATTGAAAAGGGCGTTTAAATTGAGTAAATGGTGCGGGTTGGCGATTCAACTTTTGTTGGTTAGCTAAATAAGTGTTGGTTAGCTGAATAAGCCGTGTAAGAACCACTGTTTATCTGGTGTTCTAAATACCCATAACCATCGACCGTTTTCACTGTGAGCAATAAAGTAGTCACGAATGATCTTCTCTCCGTCCCACCAACCAGACACAATGCGCTCAGGGCCTTGAGATAAGGTGACGCTTTCGGTTAAGGCTTCGGGCTCGGGCAGTAAAATACTGGGCCGGAGTCGTTGTTGATGGACGTTGAGATCTATGGTTTGTTGCTCGCTCTCTGGGGGCGTTTGCTTTTTTGCCACAGACTTACTCAGTGTTGGGAGCGAATACTGATTGGCCTTTTCTGGCCTTGGATCATGCTGTATTTTCGGTGTTTGAATACAGGCTTGCCCAAGCTTTGCTTGCAGTAATGAGAGCAAATCTAACGCGGCAAGTGTTCCGGTATTACCATCAAAAAGATCATGGTAGGTCATTTGGGGTTCCCCATGACGAATCAAGCTGAGGGTCAGCCCTTGAACTGGTGCTGTGATCTTGAGTGACTCTAAGGTCAGATGGGTAAGGTTCGCCCATTTACTTGCAAGGTAATCGCCCTGCGCGGAATAAAAAGAGACATGATGGTCGTCTTTATCCCTTAGGTGCAAAGTCAGCGTTAACTCGAAAGCCACACGGTCACGTAACCTCAAAAAGCACTCGAGCTGATTCAACAATTTCAGCAAAGGCTTTTCGATGAATAGGATGTTTTCAATATCAAACAGCAGCTCCAAATATTGCTGGAAACTCTCTGGTGGGTGATAGAAATCAATCGGGTGCTTGAACTGCCCATTAAGACGACCAACATAGTTCACCAAGTCGATATCAAAGCGGCGCGCGACATCTTGCAAAGGCAGTTTTAATAAGTCTTCAACGACATTGATACCAACACGATTCAGGCGCTCAACTTGTTTAGTAGGCAGTTCGCTTGAACTCAGTGCTTGTTGATTAACCCAAGCTTTCATTTGTTCAACATTGTTCGTCGCTTGGTTGATGGATTGTTTGCCTAAAAGGATTGCAGAAAGCGGCGAATAACCTGTAGCAAAGCTAAACTGGATATTGAGCGTTTCTAAATGGCTTTTTAGTTCATGCCAGTAGTTATCTAGCCCATCGTAAAGCGACAGCATGTTAGAGGCTTTAATCAATAATCCATTGGGTGGCAGTAACGCCATGTCGGATGTGACCAGATAGGCCCATTGAGCAATCTCTTTCAGTTTACTTTTTTCTAGCTCAATACTGTAAGGGTGGACGTGCAAGTTCTGGCAAAGCGCAGCCGCAGACCCTAGCCCCATGCCCAGTGTAATGCCTGATTCCAAAGCTGCTTGGTTAGCTTGCAGCACACGATGATCTTTCTCATCGACGATGATAAGAGGCTGATTGCGTGAATCTTCGTTCGAACCCAATTCATTAGAGTTAAACAAGGTGTCCAATTGTAGGGATGAGAAATGCAGATACAACCACAGCATACGTTAGCCTTGCTTCGCAATAGGGAAAGCAAGCACAGTGTTACCTGACAAAGCACGATCTAAATTGTCTTCATGAATGACTTTCTCTGTGAGTAACGGCCAGTTATGTGTCATGTCTAGAATAAAGCTGCCATACGACCAACTGCCTTTTCTTTTCGTGACTTCAACCTTTAACCCTTGGATGTGAGAAGACAGCTTCATGCTTAAAGAAACGGGTAGGGATAACTGATTATGGCTGGTGGTTTTAAAATGAAATTGCAGACACTTGCCCGTTTCGCTTGCCGCTTGCAGGCGCTTGGTTTGGTGAATTTCTAGCTCCGCTCCCCATAGCAAAACAGAATGACAGGCACCACTCTTGAGACACTGCTCTGCGGCCCATAACGCATCGAGATCACGTTGAGGCTGAATAACGAGAATGTTCTCTAATTCAATGCCTTGGTTGCTAAAAAACTCGGCACAGATCTTCCCTGGAGGGTTGATGAAAATGGCCAACTTCTGCGATTTTTGTTGAGCTAAATAAGGAGTGAGCAGGCGCAGTTCGCCGATCCCTTGTTGTGTTTCAACCTCAATAACGCCGTGCGTCGGGAAGCCGCCATCAAGCTGTTTATCCAATTGAGGATAGCCTGTCGAAGTGGTGCTGCCTTGCGTTGTTGATTGTAACCCTTTCCAGATTAACTGGCGGTCTTGTAAGTTTTTTATTAGTTCATGCATAATTAAATACCTGTATGTTTATACAGTATATTTAACAATGAAAAAGATGCAAAGCAAAATGACGAAAATTAGCGGAAGTAAGTGTTAGTTGATTGATTTAGATACAAAAAAAGCCGCTATTAAAGCGACTTTTTGTTATTGCTCATAATATCAGCTACTTAGGTTGAGCGTCGATACATTGGCCATTAATATCTGTCACACTAGGGTTCATTAAGTGTAGATACAGCGGGATGATGTCGAGTGGTGTTTTTAACTTGTTCGCATCTTCACCTGGGTACGCTTTTGCACGCATGCGTGTTTGAGTGCCGCCTGGATTAATCGCATTAACACGGATATCGGTACCTTCAAGCTCATCGGCTAAGATCTGCATCATGCCTTCTGTAGCAAACTTTGAAATCGCGTAAGTGCCCCAGAACGCGCGGCCAGAGTGACCAACCGTTGAAGAGGTAAAGACAATACGACCGGCTTCCGCTTTCTTAATGACAGGCAGTAACGCTTGAGTCATTAGAAATTCAGCTTTAACGTTGATTTGCATGACGCCATCAAACGTTTCTTCATCGATTTGATCGAATGGACTTAACGTGCCAAGCACACCTGCGTTATGCAGTAGACCATCTAAACGACCGAACTGTGATTCAATGGTTTCAGCCATGTCGATGTAGTTCTGTTTTGTCGCGCCTTTTAAATCCAATGGGATAATCGCAGGCTGTGGGTAACCAGCGCTTTCGATTTCGTCGTAAATTAATTCAAGGTTTTTGACATTGCGGCCTAACAGAATAACAGTTGCACCATGTTGAGCGAAACTTAGCGCGGCTTGGCGACCAATGCCAGCACCGGCACCTGTAACCAAAATTACTTTATCTTTGAGGGCATCTGTAGAGATTGGGTAATCCACTGTGCTTATCCTTCTTTCTTTTATTATGTTCGTCATTCCATTGATGTTTAATCACACAGATAACCGCAGGAATGATGAGAAATTCTTGGTAATCGTGACAAGATGGTTACAATACACTAATTCATACAATAGGGGATATGACATTGGAATTTTTGTTGGACTACGGCTTGTTTTTAGCCAAGATTGCGACCGTTGTAATCGCCATCATTGCAATTTTAGTGATAGCTAAATCTGTGGGTGGAAAATCAAGCGCAATTAAAGGTGAGCTGGAAATCACGAACCTATCTGAGCATCACAAACAAACGATTGAACAACTAGAGCACCATTTGCATGATGATGCTTTCATCAAAGCACGTGATAAAGCAGAAAAGAAAGCGGAAAAAGAAAAAGTAAAATCACGTGGCAAAGAAGTGAAGAAAGCAGCGAAAGAGGGTGAGCTTGATAGCAAGCGTGAACCACACCTATTCGTTCTTGATTTTAATGGCAGCATTGATGCGAAAGAAGTGGCTTCATTACGTGAAGAGGTAACGGCGGTTCTGGCTGTTGCTCGTGAAGGTGATGAAGTATTGCTTAAGCTTGAGTCTGGCGGTGGTATGGTTCACGGCTATGGTCTGGCGTCTTCTCAACTTGACCGTATCAAAGCGGCAGGTCTGCCTCTGACTATCTCGGTAGATAAAGTCGCAGCAAGTGGCGGTTACATGATGGCATGTATCGCAGACAAAATCGTATCTGCACCGTTTGCTATTGTTGGCTCTATTGGTGTTATTGCTCAACTGCCAAACTTCAATAAACTGCTTAAAAAGCATGATATTGAGTTCGAACAGCTAACGGCGGGTGAGTACAAACGCACGCTTACTATGTTTGGTGAGAACAGCGATAAAGCACGCGAGAAGTTTAAAGAAGAGCTCGAAGAGACACATGGCCTATTCAAAGACTTCATCCGTGACCATCGTCCAGCACTCGATCTTGAAAAAGTAGCAACGGGTGAGCACTGGTTTGGTACACAAGCACATGAGCTTGGGCTGGTGGATGAGATCAGCACTTCTGATGATTTAGTCGTAGCGGCATGTAAGGACAAAACGGTTCTAGCGATTCACTACGTACAGAAGAAAAAGCTGTCAGACAAACTAGCGGGCGTGGCAGGTAAATCTGCAGACAGCGTGCTGATGAAGCTGATTGAACGCGGCCAAAAGCCGATTGTTTAAGCTTATTTAGTTTTAGCTCTAGTATCTAGGTTTAGTGCCTTGCGTCTATTGAAGACGTTTGAGCCTTAAAAAGAAAGCGCATAAGTCATCAGACTTATGCGCTTTTTTATTGCTCCACTTCCGAGCGGGTGACCACTATGTTGTAGGGGGAGCGGAGTTTTATACCAAGCACTGACTTACTGTGATTGATATTAAATCTTGGCTCCATAGTCATTGCGTTTTGGACAAGTGGTCAGAATCTCTCGATGACCTGTGTCTTTGAGCTCTTCCAGAATCACATCAAAGCCCCATAAGCGATAGAGATGTTTCATCACTTCGTCGTAGCCTTTATCAAGCGGGATACGGCCGTGAGGTACATATTGCAGTGTCATTGAGCGATCACCGCGAACATCGACATTAAACACCTGAATATTCGGCTCAAGGTTGCTTAGATTGTACTGCGCCGCAAGCTTTTCACGAATTAAGCGATAGCCCGGATCGTCGTGAATAGCGCTTATCTCAATTGTGTTTTTGCGATCGTCGTCGAGCACAGAGAACAACTTAAAGTCTCGAATGATTTTTGGTGAAAGGTATTGGCTGATAAAGCTTTCATCTTTGAAATTGTGCATGGCAAAGTGCACCGCCTCTAACCAATCACTTCCGGCTAACTCAGGGAACCATTCTTTGTCTTCATCGGTTGGTTCTTCACAGATACGTCGAATGTCTCTAAACATCGCAAAGCCAAGCGCATAAGGGTTTATTCCGCTGAAATAAGGGCTATTGTAGGCGGGTTGAGCAACCACACTGGTGTGGCTGTGTAGGAATTCTAAGATGAACTTATCACTCACCAAGCCTTCGTCGTAAAGGTGGTTAAGAATGGTGTAATGCCAGAAGGTTGCCCAGCCCTCATTCATTACTTGAGTTTGCTTTTGAGGGTAGAAGTATTGGCTTACCTTGCGAACAATACGAACACACTCACGTTGCCAAGGTTCAAGCAGTGGGGCGTTCTTCTCAATAAAGTACAGAATGTTTTCTTGAGGCTCACTAGGGAAACGTATCTTGGTCTCTTCTTCCTTACTTTTGTTCTGAGGAACCGTTCTCCAAAGTTCGTTCACTTGAGATTGCAGATACGCTTCACGTTCTTCTTGTCTTGCGGTTTCTTCCGCAATGGAAATCTTTTCTGGGCGTTTGTATCTGTCTACGCCGTAGTTCATGAGAGCATGACAAGAATCGAGAAGTTTCTCGACTTCAGCTACACCGTATTTTTCTTCGCAATCGGTAATGTATTTTTTCGCGAATAATAGATAGTCGATAATCGAGCTTGCATCAGTCCAAGTTTGGAACAGGTAATTACCCTTAAAGAACGAGTTATGGCCGTAACAGGCATGCGCCATTACCAATGCTTGCATGGTGACAGTGTTCTCTTCCATTAAGTAAGCGATACATGGATCTGAATTGATCACGATTTCGTACGCTAAGCCCATTTGGCCGTGTTTGTAGTTTTGCTCTGTCTGGATGAACTTCTTACCAAAAGACCAGTGGTTGTAATTGATGGGCATACCAATACTGGAGTAAGCATCCATCATCTGCTCAGAGGTAATCACTTCAATCTGGTTCGGGTAAGTGTCTAAACGGTAATGCTGCGCCACACGCTTAATTTCTACGTGATATTGCTCCAAGAGGTTGAACGTCCAATCTGGACCATCAGGCAGCATCTTGTCGTTTTTCTTCTGTGCAGATTTGTCTTTCTCTGCAACGTTTGATTTCGCTGTCATGGCAAACTCCCTTACGCAGTCTCTTTCTGGAACAGTTCTCTAAACACAGGAAAAATATCATCCACCGTTTTAATGTTCTTCATGGCGAAGTTATCGAAGCTCGCTTCTAGCTTCTCGTACTCGTGCCAAAGCGTTTGGTGTGAACGGCGCGTAATCTCGATGTAAGAGTAATATTGGCAAGTCGGTAATAGCGTATTGACCAACAGTTCTTTACAGCGAGGTGAGTCATCCGCCCAGTTATCTCCATCAGAAGCTTGTGCTGCGTAGATATTCCACTCATTAGCAGGATAACGATCTGCGACAATTTCTTTCATTAGTTTCAGTGCACTAGAAACGATCGTGCCGCCAGTTTCTTGTGAATAGAAGAACTCATGTTCGTCAACTTCTTTAGCCTGAGTATGGTGACGAATAAACACAACATCGACGTTTTCATATGTGCGATTGAGGAATAAGTAAAGCAGTACGTAGAAGCGTTTTGCGATGTCCTTGGTAGCTTGATCCATTGAGCCAGATACATCCATTAGACAGAACATAACGGCTTGGCTAGATGGAATAGGGCGCTTCTCATAATTTTTAAAACGCAGGTCGAAGGTGTCAATGAACGGCACGCTTTCAATTTTTTTACGTAACTCAGCAATCTCTTCTTTTAAGCGACTCTCTTCGAAAGGTTGTGCTGGTTCTGTCATTTTTACTTGGTCAAGTTGCTCCATCAGTAGGTTGAGCTCGCGCTTTTTACCTGCTGTCATCGCGGTTCTACGAGCCAGAGATTGTTGCAGTGAACGAACGATAGCGATGTTGGATGGAATCCCCGCACTTTGGTAACCAGAGCGGTGTGTTTTCCATTCGGTGATTTTGTTGACCTGATTCTTCTCTAGATTAGGCAGAGCTAAATCTTCAAAGAGAATATCAAGATATTCATCTTTTGAAATTTGGAAGGTAAATTCATCTTGGCCTTCGCCATCAGGGCTTGCGTCACCCTGGCCTGAGCCTCCACCTTGACCGCCACCTTTAGGACGTTCAATTTTATCGCCCGTGATGAACTGGTCATTACCTGGGTGAACGCGTTCTCTTACGCCGCCTTGACCTTGGTGAAAGCTTGGCTCTTTGATGTCTTTATGGGGAATAGTGACGTCTTCACCGGTTTCAGTATTGGTGATTGAGCGTCGGTTGACTGCATCGGCCACAGATTCTTTGATTTGCTCTTTATGACGTCGTAAGAAACGCTGTCTATTCACAGCACTCTTATTCTTGCCATTGAGCCTCCGATCGATAAATTGTGCCATAAGAACTCCCTCTCAGCTGATGTCGCGATCCTACTTTTTATAGGTTGTAAGAGTTATTGGTTTATTAGAGCTATTCGTTTATTAGGGTATAAAGTTATTGGTTTGTACGAGCTGCCCAATTGAGCAGCTCAATACAGTTTGGTTATGAGGATTTACGAACTCTTAGGTACCACTCAGATAGCAGTCTCACTTGTTTCTCGGTGTAGCCTTTTTCCATCATACGAGCAACGAAGTCGTCGTGTTTTTTCTGATCATCCGTTGAGGTCTTAGCATTGAACGAAATAACAGGAAGTAGCTCTTCTGTGTTAGAGAACATTTTCTTCTCAATTACAGTGCGCAGTTTCTCGTAGCTCGTCCAAACTGGGTTTTGACCGTTATTGTTGGCTTTGGCACGAAGCACGAAGTTCACAATCTCATTTCGGAAGTCTTTAGGGTTACTGATCCCAGCTGTTTTCTCGATTTTTTCTAGTTCACCATTCAGAGAAGCACGGTCAAATAGCTGTCCTGTTTCTGGATCGCGGTACTCTTGGTCTTGAATCCAGAAGTCCGCGTAGGTGACATAGCGGTCGAAGATATTCTGTCCGTACTCAGAGTAAGACTCTAGGTAAGCGGTTTGAATTTCTTTACCAATGAATTCTACGTAACGCGGTACTAGGTATCCTTTCAAGAACTCAAGATACTTCTCAGCGGTCTCTTGAGGGAACTGTTCACGTTCGATTTGTTGTTCAATCACGTAGAACAAGTGAACCGGGTTTGCCGCCACTTCGGCTTGGTCGAAGTTAAATACACGAGACAGGATCTTAAAGGCGAAACGCGTTGATAGCCCAGACATGCCTTCGTCAACACCTGCGTAGTCTCGGTACTCTTGGTAACTCTTCGCTTTTGGATCGGTGTCTTTTAGAGTCTCACCATCGTAAACCCGCATTTTTGAGAACAGAGAAGAGTTTTCAGGCTCTTTCAGTCTCGATAGGATGCTGAATTGCGATAGCAGATCGAGTGTGCTTGGCGAACAAGGGGCTTTGGATAGCTCACTGTGCTCAAGCAGTTTTTGATAGATCTTAACTTCTTCAGAGACGCGCAGACAGTAAGGGACTTTTACAATGTACACACGGTCGAGGAAGGCTTCGTTGTTTTTGTTGTTACGGAAGGTCTGCCACTCGGATTCGTTTGAGTGAGCCAGAATCATGCCGTCAAATGGCAGTGCAGAGAGCCCTTCGGTACCGTTGAAGTTACCTTCTTGCGTTGCCGTTAGAAGTGGGTGCAAGACTTTGATTGGCGCCTTGAACATTTCCACGAATTCCATCACACCTTGGTTAGCTTTACATAGCGCACCAGAGTAGCTGTAGGCATCCGGATCATCTTGAGAGAAATGCTCAAGTTTACGAATATCGACTTTACCTACAAGTGAAGAGATATCTTGGTTGTTTTCATCACCCGGCTCTGTCTTCGCGATCGCAACTTGGTCTAGAATCGAAGGACGCAGCTTGATGACTTTGAATTTGGAGATGTCACCACCGAAGTCATGGAGGCGTTTCGCTGCCCAAGGTGACATGATAGAGCGTATGTAACGTTTCTCTATTCCGTACTCTTGTTTCAAAAGATCGCCATCTTCGTTTACGTCAAATAGACAGAAGGGGTGATCATTCACTGGGCTTCGCTCACCATCGGCAGACAACACATAGATTGGTAGCTTTTGCATCAGTGCTTTGAGTTTTTCAGCAAGGGAAGATTTACCACCGCCCACAGGGCCAAGTAGATAAAGGATTTGCTTACGTTCTTCTAAACCTTGCGCTGCATGTTTTAGATAAGAAACAATCTGTTCAATCGCGTCTTCCATGCCGTAGAAATCTTTAAATTCACTGTAGCGTGAGATGACACGGTTCGAGAAAATACGACTTAGTTGAGGATCTTGAGCAGTGTCAATGACCTCCGGTTCGCCAATGGCGAGTAATAAGCGCTCGGCAGCATTCGCGTAAGCACTTTTATCGTCTTTACACAGCCCTAAGAACTCTTGCAATGTCAGCTCTTCTTCCTTGGCTGCTTCATAACGTGATTGATAGTGGTCAAAAATACTCATAGTCACATTCCCCTTGTTAACCAGTCAAAACTGACGAGCGATTGAAAAATAGGCTCTCCCTACATTTTAAGGTTAGACCCGCTTCGACAATTTTGCTTAACAATTATGTATTTATTTACAATTTTGCGTGTGAAAAACGTAGCGAGCGCAATAGGCAACTTGAGGCGTGTAGAATCCAATTATTTTACATTCGAGGGGATCTAGCCGTTTGTTTTGTGATTTTAGGTCGCTTAATAATACTCACACTGGATTTATGTGTATTAGATGTATAACTGAGCTCTATTGATTTATTGGAATGAAGTACCATATAATGCGCGGCGTTATCAAAAATTGCTCAATAAATAGGTAAATATAGTGAAGAATTATGGGTTAAAAATAGTGGCTATCAGTGTTGCGTTACTGGCTTCGACAGCAACACATGCAAAAATCTCGCAGTGGTCACTGGGCGTTGCCGCCTCTTATTCTCCGGCTGTCTATAAAGATACACCGTCAAACCGCGCTGTGATTCCTATGATTGGCTATGAAGGTGAGCACTTTTTCATGCGTGGATTCAGTGCGGGTTATCGCTTACTTCCTGCGGGCTCACCACAGAATATCGTGTTTCGAGCGGTTTATGATTCGAGGACATTGAAGCCGGGTGATTCTGATAACGTTGATATTCAAAAGTTAGATGAGCGTAAAGCATCAGTATTAGGTGGCATTAGCTACCAAGTGATCACCTTGGTCGGGATGTTTGAAGCGACAGCAGGATCTGACTTAGGATTTAGGCATAATGGTATCTATGCGGAAGCCGCATGGCGTTTGCCGATTCGTCGCAATGGGTGGGCGATTACACCCTCTATTGGTTATGCTTATAACAGTGAGCGCCTGAATAACCACCTGTACGGGGTGAGTTCAGCAGAAGCGTCGAGAACTAATTTGAACGAGTTCGATGCAGACTGGGATGGTCAGTACTTTATTGGTTTAGGTGGTTACTTGCATGTGACGCCAAATATCCGAGTCACTGGTGGCGTTCGTTATACCAACCTTGAAGGTGATATTGAGAACAGCCCAATACTTGAAAGTGGCATCAACATGGCCGCAAACGTCGGTGTTGCCTACGTCTTCTAGTTGCTTTGGTTTCTCTCTCTAAATGCGGACATTAACAAAGGGTTACTCATGATGAGTAACCCTTTTTATTTATGCGAAGTACCGACCGATTATTACAGTAATCAAATCAAATCAAATCAAATCAAGGAAAGGCATGGCTAGATTTAGCACCCATCAATGATTTCCCTATAAATCAAAGTACTACCGAACTCTTCACCCAGTGGTTTGAAAACTTGGGGCAGCGGTTAACACTAAGATACCAAGAATAGCAATAACGATGATCAGCTCAATTAGTGTAAAACTTTTCTACTTCATACCTTAGAAAGTGAAACCGGCCTGTAGACCTAGAGTGCCGTCACTGCCTAGGTTTAGACCACCTGAGCTGAAGTCATACCAATCAAAACCAACACGTGCCATAAACTTCGAGTTACCAAACATTGGTTGCGCTGACTTAAATTCAGCACCGATGCCGTAAGTTGCACCCCATTCGCTATTTGAATGCTTGTTATACACTGAGCCATCTTTATCAGTAGTCGTCAATTTAGAATTGAGGTTAGAGTATGCAAGACCAACTTTACCGTAGATAGCAAAAGACTCATCGAAGCTATATTTATACATTGGAGCTAAAGACATTTTGAAGTGTTTCAAATTGCCTTTGTACTTAGTTAGCTTGCCGTTTACGTCTGAAGTTACATCGCTGTTATCTGAATCGATGTAATTCATGGTTGATTCTAGATAAAAGTTTGTATCAAGAACTTGTGAACCAACAGTGAATTGTGCGCCTGTGTCGTCTTCGTTGATTCCAACGCCACCAAGTACGTACATTTCGTTAGCTGCGAAAGCTGAAGTAGACATGATAGCTAGTGATGCAAGGATGAATTTTCTCATTTTGTTTATCGCTCTGGTTAATAAATTTCGGGGAGCATTCTAGCTATCTTATTTAAAATAAAAAACACCGTTCAAAACAGATCGGTGGTTTTTAATTTGTATTAAATGTTTCGAAGTGGAGTTAATAAAGATGAATGACTTAATTGGTTATAAATTCTAGGTTTGTGTTCGTTGGTTAATGGGCGATATCAGAGAAATTAATTGAAAATGGTTCAATGTTTAATATCTTATCTTCATGATTAATTACGTTTTCTGTATATAAAGCTCACGTCATATCCATATCGCTTTATCATTCCCGGTTTCTGTTTGTATGCGAACATTAAAAAAGGGTTACTCATGATGAGTAACCCTTTTTCTTGAAATTTTTTTAAAAGTTATCGCTGATCTATTAACGTATTAAGCGCTAAAGATTTGAGATAGCTCTGTCGCACATAGGTGGTACTGACGAGGGCAGTTGCGCCATGTTGTTAGCATGCGACGGTACTTTTCTAACATTGGCATTTGACTATTGAAGTGGTGATCTGCTTTGTCAAATTGAGGGTAAAGTCCTTCAGAGTCAACAAGGAAACGCACGTAATGTACGATTTGTGCTTCAGAAGCGATATCGAAACCTAGGAATTGTAGACGACGTTGGTCGACTTCCGCACGCTCTTGATCTGCAAGCATTTTATTCGACTCTTGCATCGCATGGTACATCTCCATAATGTCGATAATTTCGCGACATTCTGCTTCAGTTAAACAACCAAATTCTTTGTTAAGCTCACGCATTTGGAGTTCGTAACCACGTTCTACAATCGTTTGTAGACGCTGGTATTTAGCTGAGTTCTCAGGATCCATTTGAGACATTAGGTAGTATTGATTTGATAGAATTAGACGCTGAGCATTGGTCATTTCCATGGGAGGAACCTCACTAAAAAACTAAATGTTATATTATTTTGTTGCAGTAAGAGTAACAGCATTCCTAAGAGTGGAAACATGATCTCAACACGGATTTAATATGATTTTTTGAATTGATAAACAAAAGTTGTAAAGAAAAGTGAAAGGATTGTTTTAACCAAAAAAGAAAACGCCCCAATCGAAATTGAGGCGTTTGAAATCACTATTAACGTAAGTCTAAATTAGTATTTTACGTTTGAATGGTATTGACTGAGGATAGCAACAATCTCGTCCATTTTTTCTTTGCTTGGCGGATTTGTACCTTCAAGAGGGTAGTCGTGACCCAATGCTTCCCACTTATGAGCACCTAGCTTGTGGTATGGAAGCAGTTCTACTTTTTCGATGTTATCCATGTCCTTAATGAATTCACCCAGAAGATGCGCATCTTCTGGCGTATCTGTGTAGCCAGGAACAATCACATAACGAATCCACGTCT
Organism: Vibrio sp. 10N.286.49.C3; assembly: GCF_041469545.1. NCBI lineage: Bacteria > Pseudomonadati > Pseudomonadota > Gammaproteobacteria > Vibrionales > Vibrionaceae > Vibrio > Vibrio sp. 10N.286.49.C3. Next base: position 21,558 of record NZ_JBFRKT010000053.1, on the reverse strand, counting down.
TCTTACCTATTTTGTGTAGGTAGCGTGCAAAATCCAGAGTACGTCGGTTTGATACACCAATGAAATCGTGGTGAATTTCATCTCGCATATGTTTAAGATCCAGCATTACCAGATCAGAGGCTTCTAGTACTTCATCGACCACTTCAGTGTGTTTACGAATATAGCCATTAGTATCAAGACAAGTGTGGATGCCTTCAGCTTGAGCCGCGCGGAAAAAATCACGAACAAACTCAGGTTGTAGCATCGCTTCGCCACCTGAACAGGTGATACCACCGCCAGAGGCTTTCATGAAATGACGGTATGATTTTGCTTCGTTAATGATCTCTTCGACCGTTACTTCCTTTCCGTCATGAAGATCCCATGTATCGCGATTATGGCAGTACATACAACGCATTAAGCAGCCTTGAAGAAACACAATAAAGCGGATACCAGGGCCATCGACAGTACCACAAGATTCGAATGAGTGAATGCGACCAGTTGTAGACATGAGCTATTCTCGTATAGGAATTTATACCGTTTATTTTATTACAAAAACGGTACATAAAATAGGGTCAAATGGTAACTAGGTCTTTAAAAATAAAGGCAATCACCTGTGAAGATGATTGCCTTTATTTAACTTGAAAAGCAGGCGGTGAAAGCCTTTTCTATGGCTAGAAGAAAGCAAACATAGTGATGCCACCAGTACCGTACACTGACTTTGTTGCTTCTTGGTAATCGGGTGTTTTTGCGGTAAGTGCGAAAGATGCACCAACGTATTGGTTATACCAAGCAACACCAAGTATCGCTGTCGCTTGAATGTTCTCTAAAGTGACATCGTAGATCGCAGGATCTTGGTCATTTTTCTTTGCATAATCATTAACACCGGAACGATCCCCTTCGACAGTCAGGTCATTAAATCGGTAACGCCCTTCAAGACCTGCGTAAGTAAACCAACCTGTATTTGAAGCACCTATCATGCCTGCTTTGAATGGGCTTTCTGTGCTGATGTTCGCTGCGCCAAAGTTGCCGCCCAAGTCAGTACCCCAACGGAACATAAATCCAGTAGAAATGTCGCTTCTAAAATTACCAACGTTGATCTCTGATACGTTAGATATCTCGAAGTCAGTATTCGCTAATGCTTGATTACGCATTAGGTTGAAATGACTTAAGTAACCAAGGCTACCTGCGTACTCATCATCAACTTGATACTTCCAACCCATAGGTTCGTCTGATTTAGTGATTGAGTGAACCAGTTTTTGAGCGTCTTCGGAAAGTGCTCGCTCGCCTGTAGTACCAAACGTGATGTTAAAACGCTGGGCTTGTTGTGGGTTCAAGCTGATGTAGTTGAATTCTGTATGTAGGTAACCTGCGTATGGACGATCATTGGCTGATGGTTTTTCTAATTCAATGTCAGAAGGCGTGTACATCTTGTGACCAATGGTGATTTCCCACTTATCTAAAGAGCTTGCGCCCCAATAGGAAAGGCTCAATGGTTTTACCCAAGCGTATGGCGTAATACTTGACGATGTGTAACCCAGAAATAAACCGTTGGTATAGTCTTGATCGACACCAAAGATACCATCGTTGTCTAACGCAAAAGTTAACGTAGAGCGTTCAGATGCCAGTGATGAACAAGAGAGGAGAATCAGTGGTAAATAACGAAGGTATTTCATGTAGCGGTTACTCTAAAATGATGAACAGAAATAGTACCGTAGTTTGAGTGGATTTGTAGAAAAAAAGTGAATGCGAGTGTGCTTTTTGTGGCCAATCTAATCTTTCTAAGGGGAGGGGCATTGATGAGATTTAGAGTAGATATAAAAAAGCCCCGCACATTGGCGAGGCTAATAGTTTTTACTGTCTATTGAGCGTGAGCTTATAGAGACTCAGTAAATGTACGTGCGATTACGTCAGCTTGCTGCTCTGTAGTCAGAGAGTTAAAGCGTACAGCGTAACCAGAAACACGAATCGTTAGCTGAGGGTATTTCTCAGGGTGCTTAACTGCGTCTTCTAGAGTTTCACGGTTAAGAACGTTCACGTTAAGGTGTTGACCACCTTCAATGCCAGCTTCGTGGTGGAAGTAACCATCCATTAGGCCTGCAAGGTTAGCACGTTGGCTATCTTCTTCTTTACCTAGTGCGTTTGGCACGATAGAGAAAGTGTAAGAGATACCATCTTGAGCATCAGCAAACGGTAGTTTACCTACAGACGTTAGTGAAGCTACAGCGCCTTTCTCATCACGACCGTGCATTGGGTTTGCACCAGGAGCGAAAGGAGCGCCAGCACGACGACCGTCTGGAGTGTTACCTGTTTTCTTACCGTATACCACGTTAGACGTGATAGTAAGAACTGACTGTGTAGGGATTGAATCACGGTAAGTCTTAAGCTTACGGATCTTGTTCATGAACGTAGAAACTAGTTCACAAGCAATGTCATCTACACGAGAGTCGTTGTTACCGTATTTAGGGTAATCGCCTTCGATTTCGAAGTCAGTTGCAATGCCATCTTCGTCGCGGATTGGTTTAACAGTCGCGAATTTGATTGCAGACAGTGAGTCAGCAGCAACAGACAGACCAGCGATACCACAAGCCATAGTACGACGAACGTCACGGTCATGAAGAGCCATTAGAGACGCTTCGTAGCTGTACTTGTCGTGCATGAAGTGAATGCTGTTTAGAGCTGTCACGTATTGCTTAGCTAACCAATCCATGAATGTGTCTAGGCGACCCATTACGTCATCGTAGTTAAGTACTTCGTCAGTGATCTTGTCGCCAACTGGGCCAACTTGCATTTTAAGCTTCTCATCAACGCCGCCGTTGATTGCGTAAAGCATAGTTTTTGCAAGGTTAGCACGAGCGCCGAAGAACTGCATTTGCTTACCAACGATCATTGGTGATACACAACAAGCGATTGCGTAATCATCAGAACCAAGGTCAGGACGCATTAGGTCATCATTTTCGTACTGGATAGAAGAAGTATCGATAGATACCTTCGCACAGAAACGCTTGAAGCCGTCAGGTAGTTGCTCAGACCAAAGAACAGTGATGTTTGGCTCTGGAGAAGGACCCATAGTGTATAGAGAGTTAAGGAAACGGAAGTTCGAACGCGTTACTAGCGTACGACCATCAACACCCATACCACCCATAGACTCTGTAGCCCAGATTGGGTCGCCAGAGAATAGCTCATCGTACTCAGGAGTACGTAGGAAACGAACCATACGCAGCTTCATTACGAAGTGGTCGATCATCTCTTGTGCTTGGTCTTCTGTGATTTTGCCAGCAGCGATATCACGCTCGATGTAGATGTCTAGGAAAGTCGAAGTACGACCTAGAGACATTGCAGCACCGTTTTGAGATTTAACAGCAGCTAGGTAGCCGAAGTAAGTCCACTGAATAGCTTCTTGAGCAGTTTGAGCTGGCTCAGAGATATCGAAACCGTATTTCTCAGCCATTTGCTTGATTTGACCTAGAGCACGATGTTGCTCAGAGATCTCTTCACGCAATTGCATTGTAGCAGCAAGATCTTCGCCGTTCTCGAAACGCTCTTGTAGAGAAGCGAATTGAGCAGCTTTGTCTTTCATTAGGAAGTTGATACCGTAAAGTGCAACACGACGGTAGTCACCAATGATACGACCACGGCCGTAAGCATCAGGAAGACCAGTCAGAACACCAGACTTACGACATTTTAGGATATCAGGAGTGTAGATATCGAAAACGCCAGCATTGTGTGTTTTGCGGTATTCTGAGTAGATTTTTGAAACCATTGGGTCAAGAGTTTCACCGTATGCTTTACAAGAACCTTCAACCATACGTACACCACCGTTAGGGATGATTGCACGTTTTAGTGGCTTCTCAGTTTGTAGACCAACGATAGTCTCAAGATCTTTCTCAATGTAACCTGCATCGTGAGCAGTAATGGTAGAGATAACAGAAGTATCGAAATCTACAGGTGCTTTAGTTGCGTTTTCCTGTTTGATACCTTCCATTACCGAAGACCAAAGCTTGTTAGTTGCTTCAGTACCCTCAGAAACTAGGAAAGACTCGTCGCCTTCATATGGCGTGTAGTTCTTTTGAATGAAATCACGAACGTTTACTTCGCTTTGCCACTCACCTGCAGCAAAATCTTCCCAAGCTTTAGCAAATTGCTCTGCCATGACATACCTACCTTTTTAGTAGAAAAAATACGTACATTAACACTGTTGAGCCAGCGCCCCTCGTAAGGGTAGTACACTCTTATTAATAACAATATATATGAGCATATGAGCGTCATATGGTTATATATATTGTCACTACCTTTTATATGTTGTCTTTACTCTATGTATTCAAGACTACGCTAAAAAATTTCTGCAAACCTTAAACTAAATCAATAAATGCCAAAAAAAGTTGAAAAAATTTGAGTGACAGGGGTTGCCACCCAAACTTTTTTTTAATCCCAATACTACTTTTGTGTAGTAATGAGCATTATAGCCAAGCTTTTAGGCCATATTGACTTTCTAGCATACCAACTGCAAGCATTGCTACTAAACAGATAACTAAAACGCCAACTGGGATTACAATCTTATCTACAAATGATAGACGCTTCGCACGCTCTTTATCACCAATTAGACCGTTGTTATCAAGAAGCATAGTCAGAGCCCATGCTAATACAGGGTTAACAACCGCTGAACCGAAGATACAGATACCAGCTGCTTGAGAATCCTTTGAATCCTTAACCATTTGCATACCCGCTTCAAGTAGAGGTAGAGATACACCTACAAGTAGCGCAACACGCATCACTGGTGGCCATACTGCAACGTCCATTGGGAAACCAAGAATCGCAACAATAATACATAGAGAACCAAGCAAGATTGCGCCGCCAGGAATTGGACGTTTCGCGATTGCTGCTGGGATCATGTAAGTACCCCAAGAAGAAGTGATGTTACCACCACCAACCGCTGTACCTACCATTTGACGCACAGAACACATAGTCATAGTGTCATCAACGTCCATCAGAACTTTTTCAGACTTTTTAGGGTAGTTTAGTTCTTGGAAGATACGGTGACCTAGGAAATCTGGTGACCACATCGCTACCGCTAGGATTGCAAATGGTAGAGAAGCGATGAAGTGTTCAACGTTTGGCAAGCCAAGCATCCAACCTTCAGAAGTCGAACCCCACCAGTAAACTGGGTTTAGGTTTGGGATACCCATTTCAGTTTCGAATACGATATCGAAACCAGCGCCCAATGCTAATGCAATAGCAAGGCCTGTGAATGCACAAACTGGGATAGCTAACCAACGCTTGTTCACTTTTGCTAAGAAAGCATAGATAGCAATAGTAATAGCAAGAACGATTAAACCAACGTAACCCATGCTGCCCGCTTCAACAGTAGAAGATTGAAGACCAACCGCCCATGCTTGAATCGAGTTAATTTGGCTCATGGTACCCGTTAGGCCTAAGAAAATGAGCAAGCCACCAGCGGTACCTTCCGAAGTCAGGTTAACCAGCTTGGAGCCGCCTTTTAGGAAACTTAGGATTAGACCGAAGACACCGATAAGGATAGCCAATGCAAGAGGGTGAGCACCAGCGAGAGCGATGGTACCAATAAGAGGAATCATTGGGCCGTGGTTACCGGCAAGGTTTGCTTTAGGGTTGAAGAAACCAGAAGCAAGGATACAGAACAGCAGTGCAGGAATCAGCATTTCTACACGAGCAACTTCAATCGCGAAGTCTTTACCTAGGTTTACGTGATCCCAAGCTTGAGTTAGGCCATCAGCCCAAGACATCATTACTGCAGAGTACATCGCGATGATACCGATGGTACCAGCAAGTGCAGGAACAAGATCTTCAAGTTCAAAACGGAAATCACGGCCTGGAAGGTTTAGGCCAAAACGACGAGGCTTCATGATTTGAAGTTCGTGATCTAAGTAATCTGAGCGGCTCTCAAATTCAGAAGCAGGGCGGTGTAGCTCTTTATAGCTTTTCTCTTCTACTTCAGAGTTCGCATTATTCACAACGTCTGACATAGATTCCTCATATTTTTATGTTAGTAATTCTAAAATTGAATTATAAAATTTCGCGTAATTGCGTTATTTCTTAGTTATAACTTATTAATATTATGTTGCACGGTTTTGATGTGCTTTATGCAGCTAAGTTAAAAGAAATGTTTGGCATTTTTAACGCCTTATTCTTTGCTGCTGAGTCTAACAAGCTTACCCTTTAGGGTGATTGATCTTGATCACTTTATGAGTTTATGTGAAAGAAAGCTACAAAACGAAGCGATTCATTAACGTACCGTTGATGAATTGTGTAATTAGTTTTCACAAATTGACGTTAGCTATCTTCTTCATGCCTTGCTCTACATAGCATCAGCCGGATACCTCTGACTTACTGAGTGGTTTTACTATTAGCAACTGGTCTCTTAGTTGCCTATGGAGTTTTAACCACTCAACGGCCTTTAAATGACGTTCTCGTATAGTGAGTTTGGTGTACTACTGCGGGTGTTAGATTTTGTCGGAAGCGCAGTTTTTAAGTTCACAAAACGTGTTTTTCTTGTGAGGCATCAAGCTACGAGAATCTCATTTTGATTAACTTTATTTAAACAATGTCAGAGTCGCAATTACAGCTTGTTGATACATTTCATTCAGTAAATTGAGACTAAAACGCTATTCATTGCATAATAAGTCAGAGTTAATCGCTATTTATTCTCAATTATTAGGTTAATAATTTGTTGCATGTTGTTTCGTGTGGTGCTAGTTTGTATCGCATGAAAAGGTCGGAGTACCTTGCATTTTCACAAACTTGGGAGAGAAAGCGCATGAAAGATGTACCAGCGCTGGACATAAAGGATTTACACAAAACGTTTGGTCAAAATGAAGTTTTAAAGGGAATTTCACTTTCTGCGCATAAAGGCGATGTAGTATCGATTATCGGATCTTCAGGGTCGGGTAAAAGTACTTTCCTTAGATGTATCAACCTTTTAGAGACACCTACTGCTGGCGAGATTTGGGTTAATGGTGAATTAATTCAAATGAAAAACAACCGCCAAGGTGTTTCTGTTCCTGCCAATGAAAAACAAGTACAGCGAATCCGTTCTCGCTTAGCAATGGTTTTTCAGGGTTTCAACCTGTGGTCTCATCTGACCGTTCTCGAAAATGTTATCGAAGCGCCTGTTCATGTCTTAGGTGTACCTAAAGCACAAGCGATTGAAAATGCTGAGCTGCTACTGAAGAAAGTAGGGCTATATGAACGCAAAGATTACTACCCGGGTCATTTATCTGGCGGACAACAACAGCGTGCGGCGATTGCAAGAGCGTTAGCGGTTGATCCTGAAGTAATGCTATTTGATGAACCAACATCGGCACTTGATCCTGAGTTAGTAGGGGAAGTACTTGGTGTAATGCGCGATCTAGCAGAAGAAGGAAGAACCATGCTTGTGGTAACACATGAAATGGCTTTTGCTCGTGACGTATCAAATCATGTGATGTTCTTACATCAAGGCTTGGTGGAAGAACAGGGCGATCCAGCTAAACTGTTTACTGAGCCTGAATCTGAGCGATTACAACAATTTATCTCATCGATTTACTAATCAGAATTGAAATGCTGTTGCTAAGGTAAATGGCGACAGTGTTAACAATGAAACACAACAAGTAACAACAAACACAATATTAAAATTAGCAAAACATAAAAACCTAAATCACAGGAGTAGGGATATGAAAAAGTGGTTATTAGTCGCGGCACTTGCTGCAACTGCTGCAACGGGCGTAGCTCAAGCAAAAGAATGGAAAACAGTACGTTTCGGTATTGAAGGTGCTTACCCTCCATTTAGCTGGACAGAAGCTGACGGTTCGTTGAAAGGCTTCGATGTCGATATGGCTAACGCGCTTTGTACTGAAATGCAGGTGAAGTGTAAGATCGTTGCACAAGATTGGGATGGTATTATTCCTTCTCTGCTTGCTCGTAAATATGATGCGATCATTGCGGCAATGTCTATCACGGAAGAGCGCAAGAAAAAGATCGATTTCACAGGTAAATACGCACTTATCCCGAACAAGTTCATCGCTAAAAAAGGTGCAGACCTTAACTTTGATGATCTAAGTGGTCAAAAAATTGCCGTTCAACGTGCAACAACTCACGACAAGTACCTAACAGATAACTACGGCGACACAGTAGAAATCGTTCGTTACGGTTCATTTGACGAAGCTTACCTTGATCTAGCTAACGGTCGTGTTGCTGCTGTACTGGGTGATGCATCTGCTCTAGAAGAAGGTGTACTAAACAAAGCGGGTGGTGAAGACTACGAGTTTGTTGGTCCATCACTCACTGATCCTAAGTGGTTCGGTGAAGGTTTTGGTATTGCTCTACGTAAGCAAGACAAAGATCTGACTAAGCAATTGGATGCCGCAATCCTTTCACTACGTGAAAAAGGCATCTACCAAGATATCGCTGCTAAATACTTCAACTACGACGTATACGGTAAGTAATCTCTAGCGTCACTTCTTAAGGGAGAGGCTCACCTCTCCCTGTCTTACCAACTTTTTCGCAGTTCTGTTGGAATTCATTATGTTTGATTTACAAGGATATGAAGCGTCGATCCTGAAAGGGGCGGTGCTTACAATTGAAGTTGCCTTACTGTCGCTAATTTTAGCTATGGTTCTTGGTATGCTAGGTGCCTTAGCAAAACTAGCGCCTTACCGCTGGGCTCGTGCTATTGCAACCCTCTACACAACCGTTATTCGCGGCATACCCGATCTCGTATTGATGATGTTGATTTTCTTTGGTGGACAAATCCTTTTAAACAACAGTTTGTATTCCATCAATGAGTGGCTCAATGAATGGTTCACGTCGAGTGACCCTAACCACGAGTGGACCGCTTACCTACCTGATTATATTGATGTCAGCCCATTTATTGCTGGCGTCTTAACCATTGGCTTCATCTTCGGCGCGTACATGGCAGAAACCTTCCGTGGTGCGATAATGGCTGTCGACAGCGGTGAGATGGAAGCGGCAAAGGCCTATGGAATGGGCCCTGTCTTAGCGTTCCGTCGTATTCTATTACCGCAAATGATTCGTCACGCACTGCCGGGGTTTGGTAATAACTGGTTGGTTTTACTAAAAACTACCGCGCTGGTTTCTATTATTGGCCTTGAAGACATGGTACGTGTTAGCGCTCTGGCGGCGGGTTCAACCAAAATGCCATTTACCTTCTATATGACGGTAGCAATCATCTTCTTATTCTTCACCAGTGTTTCGACGGGCTTACTTAAGTTGGTTGAACGTAAATTCAGTATCCACGCGAGGTAGTTATGGACTTTTCATTGATAATTGAAAGCCTGCCGATTTACCTTGGTGGTTTGTGGACAACGGCTTGGATGGTTTGTGTCGCTTTGATTGTTGGCTTATTCGTAGCCATACCATTAGCTATCGCTCGTAACAGTCCAAATATGATGATTAATGCACCAGCTTGGTCGTTCATTTATTTCTTCCGTGGTACGCCGTTATTGGTGCAGTTGTACCTGATTTACTACGGTATGGACCAATTCTTCCCAGTAAAAGATACACTATGGGAAAACGCGTGGTTCTGTGCTTTAGTTGCGTTTATTCTAAACACATCAGCATATACTGCAGAGATCATTCGTGGTGCTATTAATGGCTTACCGAAAGGTGAAGTTGAAGCAGCAAAGGCGTATGGTATGAGCACACCCAAGACATACCGCCGCATCATTTTACCAAGTGCTCTACGTCGTGCATTACCGGCTTACAGTAACGAAGTTATCTTTATGCTTCATGGTTCAGCGGTAGCAGGTATCGTAACCATTATGGATCTAACTGGTGCTGCACGTTTGGTTAACTCTCGCTACTACGCTCCATTCGAGTCTTTCCTAACTGCAGGTCTATTCTACATGGCGCTAACGTTTATCATCATTGCGATTTTCAAATTTGCAGAGAAGCGTTTCCTTGCTTACCTAAGGCCGTTAAGTTAACTCTACGATACAGATTTTCTTAGATAAGCGGCGCTCTTGTAGCGCCGTTTTTAATTTCAATTCAATTGTTCGGGTACCAATAAGTTTAAGTGGTATTTGTTAAATTCACTCCATAAATTACGAACCCATTAGTCGAATCAATTGACTTAAGTAAACCCATAGATACACTTGCTCCAATTTTTTTGAGTGTCGTATAACAATGAAAAAAAATATCTTATCTTTGTGTCTAATTCTGCCGTCGTCTCTACTACTTTCTGCATGTGGTGGTTCTAGTGATTCCGCTCAACCTCCGAGTAAAACGGCGGTACAAAAAGCGCTTGAATCCGGAGATGCATCCCTTGTATCTAATGCCAATGAGTTTATTGACGCCAGCCAAACGCTCGTTGCCCAATACAAATCTGATTACAGTCAAATTAAACAGTCTCTGTCTAAAAATTCAGACGGCACGCCGCTGCGCAATCTTCATTGGGATCCAACACACGATGCCGCGATAATCTTACCAACTTACGGCTTCAACGATGTCATCCTGCAAACCAATAAAGCGATGCAGAGTGGATATACTGACCAAGAGCTTGCGATTGGTATTGCAGGTTATACATCGAGCGGTAGTCGTTACGCTGCGTTAGCAAGTAACCCATTTCGAACTAAGCAACGTTCAACGGATTCAGTCAACGCAGAAATGGAAGTGTGGTTGAAAAACTTGGTGGGTTGGGCATCAGGCACAAGTTCACCTAAGAATGTTGTCTTGGCTCAGATGGATCAGTCTTATTATTTTCCTGATGACAAAGCAACGCGAAACTGGCTAACGAGCAACATCCATCCTTCGATGGTTATCAATGATGATAACGCCTGTGACGGCAGCAAATTAAGCCAATGTATTGAAACGAACAACCCTGATTTATTGATTTTGTCTCAAAAGTTAAATGATGGTGACGAAATTAACGATGTAATGACGGGGTTACGTTTGGCGTTCAACAAAAAGATTCCCGTACTGTACTTGCATCTTGATGGCGGTATGACGGACTTAGGCAACGCACTATTTGCAGAAATGCATATGACGTATGTTGGTGATAACTATTGGCGCAGGCTAGGGCTGTCAAATTGGGATTCAACGCAACTGATTGATCGAATGCCAGATAATATCGTCAAACAGCAAGCACTTTTACAGCGCCTGAAACTCGATAGTTTCACTGTTGACTTGAATTTATGTGATGACAAATCTTGCCCAGATGAGTCCAACATGGATGAAGAGTTCTATAAGGCAGCGAACAGTATTCGTTCACACCTAACGACGCTTGATAGCAAAAAAATTGATCTCTTTGCATCCAAGAACTACGAATATGAAAAGCTGTTACTGCTACTTGCTGATCGCTACCGACAAGACGTTAAGTACCCAATGGGTAAAGACGTAACAGATAGAATCGACTTTCTTCGGTCGTATTACAGTGATTACGCGACATACAACACTCGACAACATAACGCAGCACAGCCGAGTTTAGGGAACTTCAGTACCAAGAACTTTAAGAATGTCCCTCTCATCACCAAGATTATTACTTTAGAGTCAAAGAAAAACTTCCGTGCGGCGGGTGTATATGCCTTACCGGGTAAGACGATCAAAGTGACGCGATTAGATAATAACAAAGTGGCAACGTCGATTGCCCTTAACACACTACGTAGCGGTGCGACTCATGAGTTTTCGGGTAAAGACGGCTATGCAAGGCCGAAGTTTTTGACTTCGGTAACTTACCCCGTAAAACATGGAGAAACGATATACCTGACCTCTGCCTATGGCGGGACATTACAAGTTCATTTTGATACCAACGATATCGATGTAGAGCTGCGTTTTGAAAATGTTGCCCAACACCCTGTTTGGCGAAGTAAAGCGGACAACGATAGCTTTGTCGCGCAGCTCGAAGAAGGTAACTTTGACTGGGCTGAGTTGGTGACTCCCGGATTTGAAGTTCACTCTAAACTAGACAAGATGAAAGAGTCTATCGGAGCTTCTGATTGGGCACAGCCGCATGATATGGCTCTCGCCACAGAGCGTTACGTACACAACCTTCCTCATGCACTTGCGGGTTTCAAAGGGCCAGGAATTGATGAAATTGCTGAAATACACCAATACGGAGAGGCAAAGGGCTGGGAAATTGCGAACATTGATATTGTAAAGCACATGAATGCCGATCAAGCGACTTGTGGTTACGGTTGTTCAGGAAACCCTTACGATGCTTATTGGTCTTTTCATCCTCTAGGGCATGGTGATTTGCACGAGCTTGGTCATGGACTGGAAAGAGGGCGTTTTAGATTCTCTGGGTGGGAAGGCCACTCAACAACCAACTACTATTCGTATTTCAGTAAATCAAAGTATTACAAAGATACGGCAAAGGTATCGTCTTGCCAAAGCCTAGACTTTAAAGGGCAGTATCAACTTTTACAGCAGAGCCGAACTCAGCCAGATCCAAACGCTTTTATGGCGGCTCAAAATCAAACGGGTTGGAGTTGGGGGGCTCGTATGTTCATTCAAATGATGATGTTGACTGAGCAGCAAGGTGTATTGAATTCAGGTTGGCATTTACTAGGGCGCTTACACTTGATTGAACGCGAGTTTAATCGCTTGAAAGCCAGTGATACTCTTTGGAACAACGGTAAAGGCTCTATTGGTTTTTCTGATTACACCAAACAAGAAGCCGAAGGCATCACCAACAATGACTGGATGCTTATCGCATTAAGCTACGTAGCAGAAAGGGATATGAAGCAATACTTAGATATGTGGGGATTCAGTTTCAGTGATAAAGCGAAGCAACAAGTCACAGCTCTTAGTCTAAGTAACATGCCTTTGACATATTTTGCATCGTCTAATCAAGGCTATTGCTTAGATGAATTTGCTAAGACGCCGTTAGATGTTGACGGCACGACCGCTTGGCCGCTTAATTAGGTATATGGCAGATAGAGTCACGAAGAAAAAAGAGAGGAGATATTAACTCCTCTCTTTCGTTATTCGCTTCTGGTTAGCCTAGTGAACACGATTTACCAGCTACTTGATATGGCTAAGTTCTGTTACCTAAAAGTAACTACTTAAACGTCGACCAAATTGGCGCGTGATCTGACGGTTTTTCGATGCCGCGTAGTTCGTAGTCGATGCCCGCTTCAGTACACTTATCAGCAAGCTTTTGAGTTGCTAGGACTACATCAATACGCAGGCCACGGTTGTCCACGAAACCTTTTGAGCGGTAATCAAACCACGAGTATTGATCGTTCACTTCAGGGTGTAGAAAACGGAAGCTATCCACAAAGCCCCAATCCATCAGTGTTTTTAACCATTCGCGCTCTTCTGGTTGGAAAGAACATTTACCGGTTTTCAACCAACGTTTCGCATTAGGTTCACCAATACCGATATCAATATCGGTAGGGCTGATATTAATGTCGCCCATTACGATCACTTGTTCATCTTTGTTGTGGTAATCGTTCAGGTACGTCATTAAGTCCTTGTAGAACTCTCGCTTGTACGGGTATTTGGTTTCATGCTTAATGTTGTCGCCTTGAGGGAAATAACCATTTAGCACAGTGACCTTCTCACCATTGTCGTCTTCAAACGTCGCCATGATCATACGCTTTTGATGGTCTTCATTGTCTGTAGGAAAGCCTTTTTGTACCGAAATTGGCTCTTGCTTACAAAGCATAGCCACACCGTAGTGAGCCTTTTGACCGTGGAAGTAGACTTTGTAACCCATAGCTTCAACATCGGCTAGTGGGAAGGCTTCATCGTGCACTTTGATCTCTTGTAGACCAATCACATCAGGTTGGTGCTTATCGATAATAGCCTGAAGCTGATGAAGGCGGGCTCTAAGGCCATTGATATTGAAGCTGATTACTTTCATTTGTTTTTATACCTCTCGTAAACCCTTATGATTGCTTGTTTTTCAAGGGTTTGTTGATTTGGTGGATTTCATGATTAATCGTATTTAAGCATGCTTAATAATTTCTGTCGCCATTTTGTCGCCCCTAAATAGCGACAAAATGGTGTGAATACTCACTTTTGCGCAGAATCTACTGAGTCTTTAGCAAGTCTAAAAAGAACGCGTATTCAAGTGCGTCTTCTTTTAATCGCTTAAATCGACCGGAAGCGCCACCGTGACCAGCTTCCATATCGGTTTTGAACAGCAGCACGTTGTTGTCTGTTTTCATCTCACGCAGCTTCGCCACCCACTTCATGGGTTCAAAGTATTGTACTTGTGAGTCATGCAGGCCTGTTGTTACCAAGATGTTCGGGTAGCTTTGATCCTTCACATTGTCATATGGTGAGTAACCTAGCATGTAATCGTAATAGGTTTTATCGTTCGGGTTGCCCCATTCGTCATACTCGTTGGTGGTAAGAGGAATCGATTCGTCAAGCATGGTTGTGACAACGTCCACAAACGGAACATGTGCTCCGATGCCACGGTACAGTTCTGGTGCTTGGTTGATGATTGCGCCCATCAATAGACCGCCAGCAGAACCACCAACGGCGAACACTTTATCTTGTGCGCCGTAGCCTTCTTCAACCAGCCCTTTGGTCACATCGATAAAGTCGTTGAACGTATTTTGCTTGGTTAGCTTTTTGCCGTCCTCATACCAAGGGCGCCCGAGCATCTCTGAACCTCGAATATGTGCGATCGCATAAACGAATCCGCGATCAAGTAAGCTGAGTCGAGCCGAGCCAAAGGTTGGTTCGATCGTGTGGCCGTAAGAGCCATAGCCGTATTGGTAGATTGGGTTAGTGCCGTCTTTCTTGAATAAGTCTTTACGATAAACCAGAGAGACAGGTACTTGCTTACCATCGCGAGCCGTTACCATAATTCGCTCTGATTGGTAGTTATCCGCTTCGAAATCACCCAATACAGGTGTTTGTTTCATGACTTCGGATTCTCCTGAACTTAGGTCGAAATCATAGTAAGTACCTGGTGTGGTTAAGCTGCTGTAATAGACGCGAACTTTTGAGTTATCTAATTCATAGTTACTTGTTAAGTAAGCAGCAAAAGCAGTGTCGTTAAATTCAAGTGGGAACTCTTTCTCTGTTGAGAGTTGACGAACTTTCACAGTAGACAAGCCATTCGCACGTTGCTCGTAAACCAGATGGTCATCAAACAGCTCGAAGTCAACAAGCTGAGTATTCTCGTCAGCAGGAATGATATCGACCCATTTAGAGCGGTCATGCATCTTTTCGGCTGTGACTTTCATTAAACGGAAGTTGACTGCTTGGTAGTTGGTGTAGATGTAGTACCAATCACCTAGCTTAGCGATGCTGTACTCGATACCCGTTTCTCGTGGGTAGAAAGCTTCAGCTTTAGCGTTTGGGTTGTTGGCATCTATGACTGAAACACCGCTAGTTTCTGTACTCGAGTGCCAAATGTAGACCTGTTCACCATCTTTGCTTTTGCTCAAAGAGGTGTAGTAAGCGCTGTCGGTTTCTTCGTAGATTAACTCATCGCTTGTCTGAGGTGTGCCCAAAACGTGACGGTAAACTTGATAACCAAGTAATGTTTGTGGATCTTTTTTGATGTAGTAAAAGGCTTGGTTGTCGTTTTGCCATGCAATCGCGCTCGAAGCCCCTTCAATTTCATCTGTTAGGTATTCACCTGTCGTGAGGTCTTTAATCTTGATGGTGTAAATACGGCGGCTCAGCGTGTCTTCGCCATAGGCCAACAAGTTTTCGCTTGGGCTGATCGTTAAGCCACCAATACTGAAAAATTCATGGTCTTTTGCTAGTTCGTTAACATCTAAGATGACTTGCTTGTCTGTACCTAAAAAGTCATTTTCACGCAAGTGAACTGGGTATTCGTTGTCACCTGTGACTTCATTCGAGTAGTAGTAGCTGCCTTTGCGAACTGGAACCGAATGGTCGTCTTTTTCGATTCGGCCTTTGATCTCTTCAAATAACTGTTCTTGTGATGCTTCAGTGTGTTTCAGCACGGCCTCTGCGTACTGGTTTTCTTGCTCAAGATGCTGCAAGATCTCTGGGTCTTGGCGCTCATCATCACGCATCCAGTAATAATCATCGATTCGGGTATTACCATGAATCGTCATTGCATGAGGGACTTTCTTAGCTACGGGAGCTTGGGTTTGATGTGCGATGAGTTGCGATGGAGAGTTGTGGTCCATGGTTGTTATTCCTTGATTGCTGCATCCGGCGACAAGTGCGGCCGATACGGCTAATGTGGTTAAAGCGAAACGCATCTGTATATCCTATTGTGTACCTTACTCGTTTTAATGCCAGCATCCTTTAGTGGTTAGTTTTCTTCCAGTGATGTTATTTATAATTGGATTCTGGATTGGTACTTTCAGCGTAAGTGTCTGTTATTGTTTTCAATAAATCAAAGTAATGTTTAATGGAATCGATGGTAGATGTGAGCTGGGGGGAAACGTGCAATGAAAAAGGGACACACTTTTCAGTCTGTCCCTCTTCGTTGTTTGAGCTGAGGTAGAGTTTACTTTAGATAGCCAATGGCATTTCGTTTGAATGGTCAGGTTTACGATTAACCCAACGTAAACCAAGCATGGCGATGAATGACATTGCAATCATCAAGCAACCGAGCGGCAGTTGGTCTTGAGCTGGGAAGAACGAGGCCAATAGTGTTGCGATGCCAGCACCTAGGTTTTGCATACCACCCAAAATCGCACCTCCAGTACCTGCGTGGTACGGGAATGGCGAAAGCGCCCCTGTTGTTGCCGCCGGGAATAAGATACCAGCGCCCAAAAAGTAAATCGTAGCACCACCAATCAAAGTTAATGCTGTTGTTTGACCAAATAGACCTGGTATCAACACCACGGTAGACCCTACCAAGATAGCAACTAGTCCAACATTCAGTGCGCGACGCTCAGAGCGACGTTGTGCGATGTAACTAGATAGGCCAGCACCGACTAAGTAACCTGGAATAGGTAATACAAACAACAAGCTTACTGTGGTTGCAGGCAAGCCAAGTACACCGCCAAGCAATACACCTGCCGCAGCTTCAAATACCGCTACACCTGCAAATGTTGCGACCAATACCAATAAGAAACCTTGAAAACGTTTGTCAGATAGAACGAATTTGTAGCTGTTGGCAACCGATTCATGTTTGCGTCGTTCTTTTGGCAGAGTTTCCATCATGCTCGTCATCATGGTGATCACCACTGCGATACCAAACAGCGCCAGGAACAAGTAGCTAGAACGCCAACCGAAAGCTTCTGTTAAGTACCCACCTAATACAGGAGCCATCAATGGTGAGAAAATCACACACATGCTAATTAAGCTGTTTGCGCGGTGCAGTTCTGCGCCTTCAAAACAGTCGCGAGTCAATGTACGAGACATCGCACCACCACAACCGATACCCAAACCTTGTATAAAGCTACCTGCTAAAAACCATTCATATTCGTGAGCAAACAATACCACCAAAGTACCGATGATGTAGATGATCAAACCGACGACGATGATTGGTTTGCGACCTAGGCGATCAGAAAGTGGACCGTATGCAAATTGCGACAGACCATAAGGGATCAGGTAGCACGCCATCACAGCTTGAAGCGAAGATGCTGAAACCAAGAACTCACCCGCCATATGACCGATAGAAGGCACGTACATCGTTTGAGTCATTTGACCCACGGCAGTCAGGATAGCGATTAAAAAGGTAAGTTTCGCTAATGGAAACGTGGCGGACATTTGCGTATCTCTCCAAAAATTAGGACGTAAAAAGCCTTGGCGTTCCATTAAGGAGAGCCAAATAAGTAAAGTAACCTGGGAGTCTAGGCGCGAGATATTAGAGATTGAGCGTCTACTTAGCAACCAAAAAGTGTGAAGTTGATCAAGATAAAATTCTATAGCTTGGATTATAAAAACTAATCCGAATTTATTGAGGTTATAAAATAAAAAGGAGTCATAGGCTTCCTTGAAATGTTGCAACTGCTCTGAAGCAATTTGCGTTATTCATGACCGGAAGCTTAGGCACAAAGAAGCCTAAGTCTGACAAGCTGAAAGCTCTTGAAATCAAAGCAATAACAGACAAAATACACGATTTATTAACATTTCTATAAACTTTCGTTTTATATGCACGTAATTTGTGCTGTAATTATCCGCTAAGCTATTCGTCTAACTCATTCACATTGTGCATAGCAGTTTGTTACTAATGTGATGGTTACGGTTATGGAAGTCTTTTGGCTTAAATAAGGATATTAAATGCGCTCTCTATCAGTACAGTGGAAAATAACCCTCTTAGCAGGTTGTTGTTTAATCATTACGTCACTGTCTCTCATTGGTTTCTCGATCTACAACGCGACGAGCAATCAACAGGTCATAAAATCTCAAAGCTCAGAATCAGTGATTAACAAAACTCAACAGTTGTTGGCATCCGTTTCTCAGCTTAATGCTCAGGAAACTCAACGTTATGTCGATGAAGCTATTTATCGAGCAGAAATGTTGGCTTCTAGTGCTCAGTTTCTAAAGAACAACGCAGACGAAAACTTTACCCCAAGTGAAGAGCTTCGTACTGCGTTAGATGAAATGGTTCGTCGTTCTGTTTTGAACTTTGATTCTATTCAAGGAGCTTACCTAGTCTTCAAGCCCGATTTACTTGATGCTGAAGATGCGAATTATGTCGATGCGGATTATGTCGGCTCGAATGAAAGAGGGCGTTTTGCTCCTTATTGGAAGGTCGCAGATAATGGCGAGAACGTTCTTCCAAACGTGTTATCAGAATCAACATTGAGTGATAACAGCAATAGCGAACGCTTTTTCTGTCCTTTGTCATCTGGACAAACGTGTATTAGTACGCCAAGAGTTGTGAGTAGCGGTGGTCAAGAACTGCTTACGTCTTCGATTTCGGTGCCTATCATCGTTGATGATGTGGCGATTGGTTTCTTGGGCATCGACTTAAGGCTCGATGGTTTAACCAATGTTGTCACTCAATCGGATCAAAGCTTGTTTGAAGGTGCAGGCGCGGTTTACGTCGTTAGCTTAGACGGTTCCGTTATCGCTTCTGATGATCAAAGTATTGCGGTTGGTTCGAGTTTTCAAAGCAACAATACAAGTAGTGATCTAATGACGGACTTTATCTTTGGTGGCGAAGTCACGACTCAATGGAGTGAGAATGGTGAGTGGTTACTCGCATTTGCACCTGTTGTTGCCGCCAACCAAACTTGGGGTGTGCTGTTTGAGATTCCAAGAGAGAGTGTGGTTGCTGACGCGAATCAATTGGATGCCATTATTAGTACTAAGCTAAGTGAAGGTATTAAGACTGAAGTGATTGCGGGTATTAGCTTTATTCTTTTCGGTCTAGCGATCATCGCTTTTGCTTCACTGTCCATTGTTAAGCCTATTCGACAGGTGGTTGAGAGACTGAACGATATTGCTTCTGGTGAAGGTGATTTAACGCAACGCTTGGAAGTGAAATCTCAAGACGAAATTGGTCAGTTGTCACAAGGGTTTAACCTGTTCTTAGACAAGCTTCAACACACGATTAAAGAGGTGATTCAGACCACTGAGCAAGTGGCGAGCACGACAAGTCAAGCGAAGGCCTCGGCATCAAGCACTCGTGAAAGTAGTGAGTCTCAGTTTAAAGAAGTAGATCTTGTGGCGACCGCGGCAGAAGAGATGACTCAGACTTCGGGCTTAGTGGTACAAAATGCTGAAATAGCTGTTGATGCGGCTTGCGAGGCAAATCGTTCTGCTCAGCAAGGCCAA
The DNA here is from genome assembly GCF_041469545.1 of Vibrio sp. 10N.286.49.C3. Taxonomy (NCBI): domain Bacteria; kingdom Pseudomonadati; phylum Pseudomonadota; class Gammaproteobacteria; order Vibrionales; family Vibrionaceae; genus Vibrio; species Vibrio sp. 10N.286.49.C3. The sequence goes on along the minus strand of NZ_JBFRKT010000053.1, from coordinate 1,932 downwards.
CAGGTTATCGAGCTTTCTGCCGGTGAAATGAGAAAGCTGGTGGATCGTATGTCGAGCGCCGTGCCTATTGTTGAAGAGTTGGCTAAAAATAACGGTAACATCACTGAGATCTTAAGTGTGATTGAAGGGATCTCTGAGCAAACCAACTTACTGGCATTGAATGCCGCGATTGAAGCGGCTCGTGCAGGTGAGCAAGGTCGAGGTTTTGCCGTCGTTGCTGATGAGGTAAGAAATCTCGCAAGCCGCACACAGTCATCGGTTGGTGAAATCAGAGCGGTGATCGACAAAGTCCACGCGGGCACTCAAGATGTCGTTGAAGCGATACAAGAAGGTAATATTCTCGCTAACGACACGGCATTACATGTTCAAAAAGCGGTCGAAGATCTGGGTTCGATCTTTACTTCTATAGAAGCGATCAGTGATATGAACAACCAGATCGTGAGAGCGGCAGAAGAGCAACAATCGGTTTCCGGTGAAGTGAACCAAAGTGTCGTTAATATCCGTGATTTGAGTGCGAAGATCTTGGATCAAGCCGCAGCTTCTGAACAAGTGGGTAGCGAAATTGACCAACTGTCCCAACAGCAGCAGAAATTGGTTAATCAGTTCAAGGTTTAGTCTAGTTGTTCACTGTATAGCTTTTAAGCTTAGTTAACAATTGAATAGAAAAAGGGACAAATGAAAATTTCATTTGTCCCTTTTATTTTTCTTGGGTTCTAACGCTCTAGGGCTTGGCGATATCCGCGAAACCGATTAACGAAGTTAGTCTTCGATAAACCAGTAACCTTTATTCACCAATTCCGTCACGACGGTTACACCTGAAGGAGAAAGATTAGTTGTTGAGTTAATTACCGAATCATCACACAGTACGTTTAGTAGCGAAGAATCAGCCTGTTCAACTTTAACGACTTCTCCATTGATGTAAGCTGTGTTGCTTTCATTCTCATGGTATAGCGCCTTTAACCCCGATACTCGACAGATCTCGCCTTCTGACTCTAAGTGTTGGGCGATCTCTTCTTCTGTCCATAATGGATCAGGAGCGACGATATCTAGCTGGTGGCGTGATTGGCTTAGCAGACACCCCATGAATTCACTGATGGTTTCAGGTTGCTCTAGTGCAGATTTCAACATGTCAGTGAGATTGCTTAAATCCGATGAACGAATTTTGCCGTAGCCTTCTTGCGTTTTGAACTCTGGATCATGCAGGTGAACATCACCCATATCATGAGCAAGTACAAAGTCGGCAAAGTTGCTGATCAGCTCTTGTTCTTTAGGGGAGCGGTAGCCAATAGAGTAGCTCATTGACGGCTCTAAAGTATTCCCTTCATGCGGGAAACCTGGTGGGATATAAAGGATATCGCCTGGCTCTAAAGTTTCATCAATGATCGGGTCAAAACCTTTGATTTGACGAAGTGCAGAAGCTTGAACGGTCTCTTTGTATTGGCCAATATCTTTTGCGCCGACTTTCCACTGGCGTTTACCTTGGCCTTGAATGATGAATACATCGTATTGATCAATATGGGGGCCTACGCCGCCTTCTGGTGCTGAATAGCAGATCATTAGATCGTCGAATAACCAGTTTGGTAACGCTTGGAACGCTTCAGTCAGCTGATTGGCACCCTGATGCCAGTGGTTAGCCGCTTGAACGATCAATTGCCAATGTGTTTCAGTGAGTTCGCCAAACTTCTCTTCTGAGAATGGACCATGTTCTGCAGTCCATTGATTGTCGAGGTTAGAGACAAAGCGAGAATCCACTTCTTCTTCCATCGATAAACCAGCAAGTTCTTCCGGCGAAATTGGGTCGACGAAGTTTTGGAAGCCACCTTTCAAGATGGTTGGTTTTTTATGCCAGTAGTTTTCAAGAAATTCGGGCATAGAAAAGCTAAGTTGGTACATGTGAATCCTGTATGTTTTTATGCTAGATGCTAGATGCTA